>JBGCES010000864.1:0-5130 GCA_045106545.1 Saprospiraceae bacterium | reverse complement strand
CCTTTTGGTATTTCTTTTGAGCGGCTACGATTAGTTCGTTTTCATCCATATTGTGACTGCAAGGCTTTTCGACGTACACGTGTTTGCCCGCAGCCAGAGCCATTATTGTTCCTGGCGTATGCCAGTGGTCAGGCGTGATGTTAAAAATAGCATCTACATTATTATCAGCAATAACTTTACGAATGTCATTTTCTAACCTAGGTCGAACATCCATCATCTTGCCGACAATTTTAGCCGCTTTTTTCCTTTGAGACTTCATTACATCGCATAGATAAACCAAGTCTATGTTGTTACTTTTGATAGCAACAGGTTCGTAGATAGCCTCTACCCGTCTTCCGAGTCCTGCAATTCCTACTTGTATTCTCTCGTTAGCACCAATAATTCGATTATAACTTTTAGCAGATAAAGTAGCACCGCCGAGCATCAACCCCGTGGTACAAACCGCAGTGTTTTTAATAAAACGTCTCCTGTTTAAACCCATTTTTTACAGTTCTTTAATTTTGATATTCTTGTAAAACACTTGATCACCATGATCTTGCAGCAAAATATTTCCTTGTTTGGCTTCTCCGAAGTTTGGCCAGTCTTTGTATTTACTCGCTGCCACTTGTTCTTTCCACGGAGTACCACTTCGATTATATTTCACCACTAAAATACCATTCAAATAATGTTCTACATCCACGCCTTTTACGACAATTCGCGCTCGATTCCACTCATATTTATTCACTCTTTTTTTACCAAGATCTGGGTTGAAATTTTGCGCATTCGCCGTGATCAGATCGTATAAGGAAGCCAGCGTACGGTTTCCATCTTTGCCTTGTTTCGCATCGGGGTGAACCCGATCGTCCAAAATCTGAAATTCGCAACCAATAGAAGACCCCTTTCCTTTATTGAGCTCCGTATCTACGAAATATTTGATCCCACTATTCGCACCTTCCGTAAATTTAAAATCCACTTCAAGTTCAAAATCTTTATATTTTTTAATGGTCACAATGTCGCCACCGTTTTCAGATTCAGCCCCACCGGCGTCGGCTACCACTAATTCTCCATTATCAATCGACCAGCCTGCTGCGGGAAATTCCATCAACTTAGCTCCCCGCCAGCCAGCGGTGGTTTTTCCATCCCAAAGTAGTTTCCAGCCTGCTGCTTTTTCTCTTTCCGACAATTGGTTTTTCAAATAACTATACTGAACAATAGGTTGCTCAATCGCTTTTTGATACTTTTCTAAATTGGTAGTACAGATTTGAATATTTCTGAATTTCACCTGCCGACCGTTTAATTCCTCTGGACAAGAATGCACTTGCAGACCGATAAAGCCAGTAGCATCTACGTCATCAATTAAATCGGCCGTTTGCACATCATTCACCCATATTTTTAATTGATTACCAATGGCTTCGATGCGGTATTTATTCCACTCATTGAGTTTGAACGCATTCTTTGCAGGTTGATTTCTTTCTAAATTATACAACCACTTGCGACGGGCTTCATCAAAAATACCACCTGTCCACTTTCGTTTGGAAGGATCCATTTCCATCTGATAACCGTGGACTCGTCCGTCTTTGTAGTCTGGTTTACTCTGCGCCCGAAACATCACTCCAGAGTTTGTTTCTGCTCCTAACCAACCTTCAAACGTAAGAATGAAATCTGAATAGTTTTCTTTGGTACACAAGAAAGTATTGGGTGTGCCAGAAGTATAAGTGCCTATGATTTCGCCGTCTTCAACGGTGAAAGGAGCAGTTCCATTTTTAGTTTCCCAGCCGTCTAAATTTTCTCCATTGAACAAACTAACGAAATCAGTTTTCTGCTGTTGACAGGAAATGATAAATAGTCCTAACAGAGATAGCAGAATAAAATAATTCTTCATGTATAAATTTTAGTGCGAAATAAAGAACGAGATGTAAAAAATCCTTTTAAGCCCAACACTTAATTTGGCTGCCACCAATCGTTGATCGCAGCAGTCAGTCGCTCTACTTCCGCTGGATGTTGTGCTGCCAGATTAGTCGTTTCAGCGGGATCTTGTTGAAGGTTAAACAATTGAATATCTCTAAAATAAAATCCTTTATAATATTCAGCTTCTGTCGTAGCTTCTTTTTGAATCATTTCTAGATTGGGTACAATTAATTTCCATTCTTTTTCTACTGCTATCTTATATAATAAGGACGCTGTCGGTTCTTCTACATCGACAATATCATGGTTATAAGCAGCGGCAAAAGTGGTTTCCCGTTTAGTTAACGCATTTTTATCTACGACGTTAATACCCGGTAAATTCCCTGTTTCCAATCCTAGTAAACTTAGCACTGTCGGGACAATATCTACATTGTTTACGACATTTTCAATATTCATTTCGGGTTGGATTTGCTTAGGATATTTAAACATAATAGGCGTTCGAATGCCACCTTCATACGCGGCTCTTTTCGATTTTGCAGCGTATCTATTCTCAACATCCGATTGAATCCATCCGTTGTCACAGGTATAGACAATTATCGTGTTTTCGGTTAATCCTTTCTCTTCCAGATGATCTAGTAAATCTCCGATAGTTTGGTCAAACCATTCGACCATCGCCCAGTATTTTGCAACCGCGGGATTAGGAGCTATTTTTAAATATTTTTCTTCTAAGGCTTTGGGTGGCGTGTGGGGCGCGTGGGGTAAAAAAGGCGCGTACCAAACAAAAAATGGTTGATTGGCAGCGGTAGTTTCATCAATAAAGTCAGTAATCGGCTGCAAGCCTTCTCTACCTATTTTAAGTCCTTCATCGCCATGTCGTCCACCTCTTTTGTAATCACCGTGCGTCATTCCTTGATCAAAACCTCCTTCCTCAGCAGAGCCAATCCACCATTTGCCTGATTGAAAAGAGCGATAACCATTTTCAGAAAGCGTATTAGTGATTAGTTTATTTTTATAGAAATTTTCTTTTAATTTTTGATAGGAAATACTTCTTTTAACTGGATAGCTATTGGGTGGAAAAATAGTTTCTCTTACTGCTCTTCCATAATTCTTAGGTCCTTCGTAATTTTCAACTACAGGATCATTACCCGTTATGCCATGCTGATGCGCATAAAGCCCCGTAATGATAGAAGCTAGAGAAGGACTACATAGCGGCGCGGAAGCATAACCTCTAGTGAAAGTCAGGGACTCTTTGGCTAATTTATCTATCTGTGGGGTCTGAATTTGTTTATGCCCCATGAAACTATAATCACCGTAAGCCTGATCGTCAGAAATGACAAATACGATGTTAGGTTGCTCTTTATCAACCGTGGCTTTTTCTTCGGGAGGATCAGTACAAGCTCCTAGAATAATTAATAACAATAAATAGGTCAGTATCTTGATCTTCATGATCTGTGATGTGGTTGATGTATAAACTCATTATAAAAAAACAAGGTGGTATGTGCAGTTACCACCTCGTTGACAAAAATTAAATTATGACTTTTCCTTATTTATTACTAAACTGTTCGTGAATTTAATGAATATAGTAGTAGTATCAGGCAGCGGATACTTTCTCAGTATCCGCCATCTGAACTTACGATTTAGATCACAAGTATGCACTACAAATTCATCCGTCTGCTACTTTTTTTTCAATTAAAAAAGTAACAATGCCCTACGAATGCATAACTGCGATAGTTTTTAACTAAAAGTTTCACATGAGAAACTGTTGTTTTTATCTATATCCATTGTTCGTTGGATCGGAAGCCAACAAAGCTGGATTTAGCTCCAATTCTTGCAAAGGTATAGGAAGCAAAACATGATAAGGACGGATATTATCAGCGGGCGACCAAAAACGGAATTCCAATTTTTGCACCACCTCTAATAAAATTCCCCATCTAATCAAGTCGTATCTCCGATGCGCTTCGCCCGCTAGTTCCCATTTACGTTCGTCGTACATCGCTTCTCTAAATTCTTGCTGGCTCAAGCCAACTAACTCCCACTCTTCCTGTGTTTCGTAAGCGCGTTGTCTAACTGCATGAATGTACTGATAGGCATTATTTGGACCATTGAGTTCGTTTTCACATTCCGCTGCCATTAAATACACATCTGCTAAACGAAATACCATTCGATTATCGGAGTGGTTAAAACGCGGTGAAGTAGCCAGAGATAGATTCATATTTTTAGGCATGTAAGGGAAAACCAATTCGAACCCTAAATAATTATCCAAAATATTTAGTGGTCTTCTTAGATCATTTAAAGGAAATTTTTCCGCAAAGTCTTTAGACGCAACTTGTAAACCAGTGCCGTTAAATGCTTCTCCATTGGCACTTAACGCTGCGCTAAGTGCGTCTCTTTCATTCGTATTCAGTGGTTCATCACGCAAACGTGGGTTATACATACTTGGTCGCCAGTTACTATTCCCAGCAAAGGCTCTACCAGGGAATGCGGGGTCAAATTGCCCTGTTATATCTCTAGCGAAATCTAAAGACCAGATAATTTCTGCATTGTATTCATTCGCTGGATCAAAAACTTCGGCGTAGGTTGGTAATAACACACGATCGGATTGGTTAATGATCTCCAAACATTTATCCAGACCTGACCGCCAGTCTTGTTGCTTCATATAAATTTTTGCCATCACCATAGCCGCTGCCCATTTAGAAGCTCTACCTCGATCTGAATCTGAGTAAGTAGCTTGCAGATTATTCTGAGCAAACTGTAAATCTTCCAAAGCACCATTAATTATGGTCGCTTTATCCGTTCGTCCCAGTGCACTGATTTCATCAATAGTAAGTGGTTCTGTATAGTAAGGTGCATCTCCCCACAAGTTAGTAATGTGCCAATAAGCTAATCCCCGTACAAATCGAGCATCAGCAATAACATCTGTTTCTACTGCATCCACAATTGCATCATTATCACTAACCCGGTCAATAACGATATTGGTGTTTAGTATCACTCGATAAAGATCTTTCCAAGTATCGGAAACACTCATCTTTTGCACAGACACATCCGCTAATGCTTCATTCAAGGAATAGTTACCCATGGTCTCGAGAAAATTTGCCGACCGGTTAGGCTCTATAATATCTGCGCCATTATCATAAAACCAATCTAAACCTCCTTGTCCATAAAGTGAATTATTTTTTAAGATGGCATAAATTCCATTCATCGCTTGTCTGGCATCATTTTCAGAAGCAAAAAAGGTTTCTGGCGCGA
>JBGCES010000863.1:0-6863 GCA_045106545.1 Saprospiraceae bacterium | reverse complement strand
AGCCTGTACCGCAGAATTGCGGTATAAAAGTCACACGTCGCGTTCCGAACCATTTTTGCACGTATTCAGTGTACTTTTAAATTTTATATTTAGCCTTTTACATTTTACATTAAAGAACTTAACAGCTCTGCGGTTGAAGGTAAACGACGGACGGAACGTGCGCCATTAGACGTTTTATCAAACGTCTCTACCAGTGAAATTTTAGGTTTTTAATTCTTCAATTAGCATTTTTATGGAAGATAATAACAACTTGGATGGCTTTTTTAAAAATAAGCTGAATGACTTTTCGGATGAATCATCTGATTGGGATCGACCGCGCGGAAATGCGTGGTCGGAAGCGCAGCAGCAGTTAGCGACGCAGTCTGTGCAGCAATTTAAAAAGAAGGCATTGGGTGGCGGTATTTTATTGGGATTATTATTGTTATTGTCTTCGGGTACAAGTGCTTATTTGTATTTTTCAAAAAGCAATTTAAGCCAAGTTTTAGCGCAAAAAGAAGCGGCGTTGCAACAGCAAATTGCAATATTGGAAACTGTCCGCGCCGATTGTGAAGCAAAAACCATGACTACGTCACCAGTTGTAAAAGAAGTTACCACTACACCAGGTAGTGAGTCAAA
The DNA here is from genome assembly GCA_045106545.1 of Saprospiraceae bacterium. Lineage (GTDB taxonomy): Bacteria > Bacteroidota > Bacteroidia > Chitinophagales > Saprospiraceae > JBGCES01. The sequence goes on along the minus strand of JBGCES010000863.1, from coordinate 6,248 downwards.
TCCGATGACAACTAGTGCTATGTTTACTAAACCTTCGAGTTTTAGTAAACATAAATCCACTAGTTTCACCCACTACCCTACGCCACCGCCAGTTATTACTGAGCCTACACGTCAATCCGTTTATAATTATACGCCATTGATTCAACAACTACGGGATAGCATTCAAATTTTAAATCATCAATTAATTGAAAAAGAAGTAGAGCTACTTCATGCCTCAATGAAAGCGTTACCAACCGTTTCACCATTACCAAATTCCTTGTCCCCTTTAGTGTTTAATCATCATACGGATTCAGCTCTTCAAGTCCCAGAAATTCGGAATATTCCACTAAAAAAATCACCAAAAGTAGCTCCAGGTCAGCGATTTGAAGCTGGATTAAAATTATCATTTCTACCCTACAGTGTTCCTATTTCTAGCAATATTGCTAACGTAGGAAGCATTCAGGGAAATAGTGAAGACTACGAGGGCATAACGGATATTTCAGGACTAAAATTAGGAATAGGTCTTCGTCCTAATTTATATTTACAAACGGGCATTCGTCCAGCAAATTTTGGGTTAATTAATACCAGTATCTCAGGAATCATTTATGATAAATCGAGTGAATTCACCCGTTCTAATGGTACAGTAGCAAATAATATTATTTTAGAAAGTCGCACCTCTTTTAGTGACGTCGATCAGTCAATAACGGTCGAAATTCCCGCAGGGACAGAACTAGAAACGGGCGATTTATTATTGATGACACTCACCAATTTTCAAAATGTTGATTTCCTACAGATTCCTTTAGGTATATCTTTTTTTCAAGGTAAGAAACGCTGGCAGTTGGAGTACATGGGCGGGCTCATTTATAATTTTGTGGACGCCAGTAATTATGATATACAAGCAGAATTTCAAGCGAATAATATCGACATCCCCGTTGGTGATATCCGCATTATTAACGAGGACAATGCTAGCAGTCATTTTCTAACGGCTTATCTAGGTATCGGCGCTAATTATCGCTTATCTAATCGTTGGCATGCCCGTGCGAATTTGACCATTGAGGACAATTCGCACAACTTTGATTCCAAGCAATTCTTTCGGTTTAATGATGTGGGAGTTGGGTTGAATTTTAGTTTGAATTATCGGTTTTAAATCAAAAACAACCAATTAGTTAAAATTTGGCAAAAAGCTTGTTTCTTAATACTAAATTCGAATAAAGAGGAATTAATTATCTATATTACTAGCCATTTTTCATTTATGGAATAGATAATTCTGCTCACCTTATTTCTTTTTTTACTATTAATGAAACAAATAACGATATGAATAGCCTTTCTGAAACCTGGTTTATCGATGGAAATATCGACTTTGAATCTAAAAAATATACGCTACTCGCTTATTTACAGCGTATCAATCAAGCGTTTAATGAACGTCAGTTGTATCCGCAATTGGGGGATTTGATTTTTCACTATCGCAATTTGCAGCAATTTAAGGAAAGTAAGGAGCTGATACGCAGTCAATTTCCCAAGAAGTTGACGGGGATTCAAATGCGTAAATTGAAGGTGATTTACGAAGAAATGATCGACGATTCGGGTTTGATGATGGAAATTGAAGACATCGTTTATTATGCCATGCAGCAGATGCAAGGCACGGTCAAAACGGGAACGGAATTTTATGATTTTGTCGAAAACCGCTTGTATGTCGCGCCTATCGGCATCCTACCTACGCAGACTGAAGAAGGTTATTTCTTTCTGAATTCGGGAACAACTTCCATTCAAGTTTACAGTTACAAAATGAGCATTTTTGAACGGATGAACGACCGTTTTCGCTCACTGCGTTCGCAGTTCGTAGCGGAGTGGACGCGCAACTTTGTCAACACCTACGAAAACATCAAATTAGAATTGTTACGCGTCCGCAAAAGTTTGATCTTACCTGCTTTCTATGCCATCGAAACGGATTTAAATTATCCCCTAGAGACGACTTTATTGCCCGTGGCAAAGCGGTGTTTGGTGCGGCATTTATCGGTTGATGCTAACAGCTAGTGTTATAGCTTTATTAAGCTCCGATTCTCTTTAGTAGCATCAGTTATGATTGCCAAATGATAGTAGCCTTTTTCCAGTGCTGTGATATCAATTTTGATAGTTTGATTACCTTGATTCACCTTAGTGAAGCGCGAAAATAATTGACGTCCTTGTACATCATAAAGTAGCAATTCAACTGCTGTCGCTGCATTTGCAAAATAATCCAAATTGACAAAACCCTCGCTACTCGGATTAGGATAGATTTCACTAATTCGATCCTGTTTTTGCTTAGATAAATCGATGGTGATCACGGGACTCACTTGGTAGTTTCCATCTTGATCAAATTGCTGCAATCGATAGTAATTTACTCCAGCGACTGGCGTTTCATCCAATTGCGCATACCGATGGCTACGACTATTTCCGACGGCTACTATTTGGGTTACATCAGAAAAAGTAACGCCATCTACACTTCGTTGAAGCACGAAATAGTCGCTATTTATTTCATTTGCCGTTTCCCATTGGAGTTTAACTTGTCCTGTAAGCGTTGTTTCAGCTGTAAAGTCAACTAGTTGCACGGGCAAAGCAGATAAAACTTCAAGTGAGAAGCTTTTCTGAACAGCTTTTAGATCATAATCTTCTACCCGAACCGTAAAATTATACGTTCCTGCTTGGTTAGGCGTTCCCGTTAGTGCGCCCGTAAAAGCATTTAATGAAATGCCCGAAGGTAGCGCACCTGCACTTAAACTAAAATTGTAAAAAGGGATGCCACCCGTTGCCATAATTTGCTCCGAATAACTCGAATTCAGCGCTACCGCAACTAGATTCTGATTAGCAATATCTACTGTTGAAAAAGGTGAAGTCGATTTTAAATCATAACCAATCGCTTGTAAGATCAACAGATTTAATTTAGTAATTAACCACCTACCATTGGGCATTGTTGCCGCATATTCACTACCAAATGCACCGCGCTTACTGATTCGATCTACAATAAAACTACCATCATCCAAATGGTCAAAACTATTAACAGGAACGTTCGCTCCTTGATAATTTACCACCGCTGCATCGTTGATAAATCCTTGATTTTTAAAAGTAGAAAAAGCTGGGTATTCTGGATTAAAACTCAGTGCATGCCCCATTTCATGGAGCGCAATAGAATATAAATCATTCGATACATCCCCGAAATTAGTACCTAAATACCAAGTATCATCCGTTATGGAAGTATTCCAACCTAAGGTATTAAAATTACCGTGTGGATCGGCATTGTAACTCCCTGAACGCCTTAGCTGAGTTGAATTACCATTGATCGACTGAAAGGCATGATTAGATGGCGCGCCACCAGATCGGTGCGGATCGGCATGCAGTCCGTAAGCATATAGGTAGAAGCCATTGTAAGCATTAGTATTCGACACCCACTGACCACCCATAAAATTGTCATTCCATATATAAGTATTTTCGTTATTTGCAGCTACGTCATCATAATTCATATCCGCTAAGAAATACGCCCAATCATCCGCCGCCATTTTAGTAACGTTTCGGTTCGTAGTGGTAAAAAAACTGTATTGCCCATCTTGCGAATAATCGAGCGTGATCGCAAAATCAATCGTTGGATTAGCGACATCTTGATCTACTACGAAAATTGGATAGGTCTGATTACCTAAACTACTCTGCAAACTCAAAGTGTAATTTTCATCACCAGTCACCCGATCGGGAAAAATGGATAAGAAAATAGGTTGTGGATTGGCATTATTAAAAGTCAGTGACTTGGTTGGGCCATTACTTCCAACGCTACTTTGATTATCAAAATATAATCGAGCATGATTGGCGGAAAGCGTAAGTGTTATGGGAAAAGCTACATTATTTGGCGGACTAATTTCTAGCTCGATGGCAGGATTTGCAAGATAGCCTTCCCAATCTACCAAGGTGATTTTTTCATTTTGTAAATCCCGACCAAATACATCCTTTATGGTAAACTGAGCGAATCCTTGCTGAAAAAAGCATAGCATAATAACTAACGAAAGAAGGTTTTTCATGGTAATATTCTTACATACTTTGATGAGATTATCAATTAAGTGATTTTGACATATAAAATAAACGTATTTTATTCGAAATACAAAACTCAAGTTTGTAAAAAAAATATAAGCTTAATCGGCATAATTTAGATCAGAAACGCCATCACAACTATATCTAAAAAAGTCAAAAATTAAACACATAGCCTCAACAATTAAACAATTCAACTGCTCAACTACTTACGACATTTTTTTACCTACATTTACACCTTCATTCACATTTACAAACCAGTCCTTCCTACAACTAACAAATGCGCTATTTCATCAATTCAGCTTACGGTGGCACGAAATACAGCGGGTGGCAACGACAGATTAATACGCAGCGTACGATTCAGGAAATTATGGAGCGCGTCTTCCTGAAAATATTCAAGAAAAAAATTACCGTTTATGGTTGTGGACGCACGGACGCGGGGGTGCATGCGAGTCAATATGTCTTTCATGTCAACCTGGAAGAAGCACCCGATTTCGATTTAAAATTTCGACTTTATAAGAACTTACCGGATGATATTGCTGTCTTTCAAGTCATTGAAGTGAGCGCAGATCAGCACTGCCGTTACGATGCAACGGCGCGTACTTACGACTATTTTATCCACTGGAAAAAAGACCCGATTCTATTTCGTTACAGTTCCTTTTATCAATTCCCCGATTTAGATTTCGCAGCCATGCGAAAAGCGACCCAAGTCATACTCGCTACCCAAGATTTCAAGCCTTTATGTAGAGAACCCAAAGCGTATAAAAGCACGCTATGTCAAGTCACGCGCTGCGAATTATTCGTCAATGAAGAGCAAGGGCGGTTGCGATTTAGTATTACCAGCAATCGGTTTCTGCGCGGCATGATTCGCTATGCGGTTTCGTTTTTATTAGAAGTCGGGCGCGGTCAGATGACGCTTGCTGCCTTTGAGAAAATTATGCAACAAGAAGTGGAGTTTGATAATAAACGCCCCGCCTATCCCAATGGTCTATTTCTTAGCCGAATTGAGTATCCATTTGTACAATTAGAAAATCCACAGTATTTGATTGGGATGTTGAAGAGTGGATTGGAGTGAATTTATATGGTTATTAGAAGAATTTTAATGACTTCGAAGTAGCCATTAAAATTCTTCTAATAACCATCTGCTTTACCGCTGCACTACGACTTTTTCCATCCACTGCTGCGTTTCCGTTTGCACGGCAATCCAGTAAATTCCTGCTGGTTGGGCAGATAAATCTAGTTCAGTACTGCCACTAATTGGCGTAGCAATTACGCGACCGTAGGCATCCAATATCTTAATGCTAGTCAAATTATCTACGCCTTGAATTTGCACTTTTCCATTCGTCGGATTAGGATAAATGGTAAGTTTCGGTTTGTTCATAACTTGTACTTGCTCAATCGTAGAATAGGAGATTGAACCATCGGTTGCGACTTCTACAATGCGATAATAACTATCACCACGTAGTGGATTTTTATCCAAAAATTGATAATTCAAATTGCCGTTTGCAGCTATTTTATCAATGGATTCAAAAGTCTTTCCATTCGCAGATCGCTCGATTTCGTAATGTGTAGTTGCGTTTTCATACGCTACTTGCCAATTTAAGTTAACAAATTGATTGTCAATTGCTTGTGCTGTAAATTTTAACCATTCTACAGCCAGTGCTGGGATTCCACAAGTGTTGGTAAAGATTAAATCATCGCTGATGAAATTCGATGCTGTACCAGCTAATTCAAAGTCAATTAATTTGTTTAAATAAGCATTGGGACTTAAATCGGATGGCGTATCTAGGAGCGAATTATCACCATAAGGAATCGCCTCGTCGAAGTTGAGATAGAGCGCCAATTGCTCTTCTTCCCCGGTCAATCTACAATTCATTGCTTCATTGATCTGTGTGAGGGTGCGAGAGTCATTCCATATTCGAATTTCATCGAGATTACCTTTAAAACCCGCATAGTTACCCGTACTACCAAAACTATTTCTTTTATTAAAATAAATATTTGAGGATGTTAGCGGTACTTCATTAGCGACTGTTACACCATCGACTATTAAAGTACCTACTTGACCATCATTACTGATATTGAGGGCGACGTGTTTCCATACATTTACAGGGAAAGGGTCATTCATTTGTAAGTTGGTATTAAACAAGCCAAGTTTTCCATTTTCAAAACCCAAAATGAAGTCTCCATTATTATGGTTAAAAACGACTTCTTGGGCTTGA
>JBGCES010000862.1:0-3306 GCA_045106545.1 Saprospiraceae bacterium | reverse complement strand
ATCCGCACCAATTTAGATGCGAAAAACTTCCGTTTAATGTCCACGCCAGAGGACAAAACGGCTAAAGAAAACTGGACGGAAGTATTGCCACATCGCCCAGATGTGTTACTGGAAGGCATGGATATTTTTACCGACCATCTTGTTTTAACGGAACGTAAAAACGGTATCACGCAACTGCGCGTTCGTCCGTGGAAAGGGGAGGAGCACTACATTCAGTTTCAAGATGATGCTTATCTGGCTTACACTTCTACCAATCCTGAGTTTGATACCAACATCTTGCGTTTGGGTTATACGTCGCTGACTACGCCCAATACGACCTACGATTACGACATGGAAACGAAGGCGTTTACGCAATTGAAGCAACAGGAAGTTGTTGGTGATTTCAATTCTGATAATTACGCGTCTGAGCGCGTGATGGTGAAGTCACGTGATGGCGTTGATGTGCCCGTTTCAATCGTTTATCGCAAAGGGTTTAAGAAAGATGGAACGCAGCCGTTTTTACTCTACGGTTACGGTTCTTATGGCAATAGTATGGAGCCGTATTTTAGTAGTGTGCGCCTGAGTTTGTTGGATCGGGGCTTTGGTTTTGCAATTGCGCATATCCGCGGTGGAGAAGAAATGGGTCGTCATTGGTATGAAGACGGTAAGATGTTGAATAAAATTAATACGTTCAACGACTTCATCGACTGTGGTGATTACTTAGTTAAAAATAAATACTGTGCAGACAATCAGTTGTACGCGATGGGTGGAAGTGCTGGTGGATTGTTGATGGGTGCGATTTATAATATGCGTCCTGATTTATGGGCAGGTATCGTTTCGGCAGTACCTTTTGTAGATGTAGTGACGACCATGTTGGATGAAACGATTCCATTGACGACGGGTGAATTTGACGAATGGGGTAATCCCAAAGAAAAGGAATATTATGATTACATGAAATCCTATTCTCCTTATGATAATGTAGAAGCAAAAGCTTATCCGCCCATGCTCGTAACGACGGGTTTACACGATTCGCAAGTGCAATACTGGGAACCTGCGAAGTGGGTTGCAAAGTTGCGCGAAATGAAAACCAATAATGAACCCTTGTTGCTTTATACCAATATGGATGCGGGTCACGGTGGCGCGTCTGGACGTTTTGCGCGTTTCAAACAAACGGCGTTGCAGTATGCGTTTTTTGTGGATTTAGCTGGGAAACGGGAGTTACTGAATTAGTTTGGAGTTGGAAGATTGTAGTTGGTCGTTGTACTGCTAACTTATAAAAATACAGCATAAAAAAGCCGCAAGATGTTTGTCTTGCGGCTTTTTCAATATCTATATTCTTTCGGCGGTAATATCTTTATCAAGACTAAGAGAAAGTTTTACAATTTTACCTGCTTGGTCTCTAAGGAAATGTAGAGAAGCATCCGTTTTGCTTGCGCAAAATTTATCCGCATCATAGCAAAACATTTTTTTTCTGTCGTTCCCGATTTGTCCATATAACGTATCTCCAATTCTAATCACTTGAAAAGTGAAAGCATTCGGGACTTGATATTTTCCCACATATTCCTCTAATTTATTCTCGTCTAAAACGATAGAATGATAAGCAATTACTGATTCCGTTTTTTTCCAAGTAGTAATATCGTTTAGCGAAACTAAGCTATAACTGTTGGTGCCTTCAGCAAAAGAAAACTCCAACTGTTCTAGACTACCTTCTATTTGTAGTTTATTAGAATCGACCGGAATAAGTTTTCTTTTTTGACCTTTATTTTGATAGTACATCAGTTGATTATCATGGACGGTGATAATCATTTCGGAACTTTCTCTGCGGTATTTACCAGAGAATTTTTGGAGTTCTTTTTTGGTCAATTCAACCCAGTGAGATGGAAATGGTTTACCCATTGATAAAGCAGTTATTTTGGATGTCAGTATTTCGATATCACGATAGCAATCGCAATTGCTTAAAGTTGTAACAAAGACATCAAACTCAGGGACGTAGATTGCCATTGAAGTAAAGCCATTGACGATTCCATCATGCTTGACCGTTTTTAATCCCTGAATATTTCCTATTTGCCAGCCATATGAATAGCCTGTTTTATTTCCCTCTGAGAGATAATTTGTTTCTTGTATCTGCTGCACCACATTCAGTGGTAGAACTTTTCCAGTCATAATCGACCGATTCCATTTTTCTAAATCTCGTAAGTTACTCACCAAACCACCTGCGGCATAGGTGATTTTCATCGGTATGAAAGCTGCCTGTTCATATTTGCCATTCACCTTGGTGTAGCCTGAACTTTTTGGAGCAAGGTGGTCATCAATATATTCAAACCCTGTATTTTTCATCCCTAACGGCTCGAAAAAAGATTTTTTGAGATATAACTCGTAGGGCATGTCCGAAACCTGCTCGATGATCTGACCTAAAACTACGTAACCCAAATTAGAGTATGCATAATCACTTCCGGGGGAAAATTTAAGCGGCGAACTGAAGATGTCCTGCATCATATTTTCAGGATAATTATTAAGGTCGATGCTATTTTGATCAAATGAAGCTATATCAGATTGATTACCAAGACCACTGGTATGCTGTAATAAATGATGAATTGTAATCTCCTTATCGTTTGTAATATCTGGAAGGAATTTGTTGATAGAATTTTCTAAATGTAATTGTCCCTCCTCTGCTAGTTTTAGAATTGCGGCAGCCGTAAACTGTTTTGTAATAGAGCCAATTCTAAACTGATCGTCAAGTCGTGTTTTTATTCCATTAGAAGTATTACTAAGCCCAAAGGCTTTTTCGTATCGCACATTTTCCTTTTGGCTTATCATTATTGCTAATCCCGGAGCATCTGTAGCTAAGTAATCATTTACAATTGCTTCGATTTGAACGTCTAAATTTTGACTGATAGAAAGCAAAGGCAGCAGTAGTGAAATGAAGATAATATTATGAATCTTTTTCATGTTGATAATATTTATATTTGAAAAAAATGATACCCAACGTTGGTGTGCCGATCCTACGTTGATGCACAAGAGGAACTGAAATTGGCACGCACAGTCCAATTATTAGCAGTATCGAAAAGAATATTTTGAATGGAAAATCAGGTACACCTTAGGAACGACGAAATGATTAAATGAGCAGTTAAAGGAAGTTAAGGTGGTTTCTAACCAGGCGGAAAAAACGTAGCATAACGGGTTACGCCTAGTTTTTACCAACGCAGTTAGAAGCCGCCAGAACGAGTTTAAGTGTTTAATTAATTACTTCGTCGTTCCTAAGCATGCAGGATTCTCTATTTATTGTTTAATCATCTACAATGAATTTCGAATATTTTTCTGCCGACG
>JBGCES010000861.1:0-1851 GCA_045106545.1 Saprospiraceae bacterium | reverse complement strand
CCTGTATCTAGTTCCCAACCGAGATAAGCATTTACGTAAGGTAAACCTCAATATAAAGTCGTCCAGACGATGGGCAGACACAGTAATGTCAACAAAATGGCTTCAATAATTAATTGTAAAGTGATGTCTAATCCTCTCGCTCCCAGTACTTTGCGCATGCCGAGTTCTTTTTGACGGTCGGCGTACATGGCAATAGACAAATTGGTGTAATTCGTCCAAATGATCAACAAAATAACGAAAGCGATCAGAGCAAAAATGTTTAAATAGGCTTCATTCGCACTTGGTTTTAATTCGTATAAATGGTCTTTGGTAAAATGAATATCGGTGAGCGCGACGGTGGTTAAACCTTTGAATAATTTGTTTTCGGAATAGCCTGGTAGAAAAATGTCCACATCTCGATTAGCGGCAGCTTGAATAGTTGAAATAGAGGCATTAGGTTTGGTTTTTAAATAAGTATATGCGCCCCAGCCCGGTACTTGCGGAACGTGCAGAATTAGGTCAAAATCATAATGGACATTATTCGGCGGATTGGCGATTACGCCCACTATTTCGTAATTTAAACTGTCATATTTCAAGTATTGCCCAAGTTCCAAACGAACCTTCCAATTTTCGCCATAATAGCGTTGGGCAACACTTTCGGTCAATAGCACTTCCTGAAAATCATTAAATGAGCCATCCGCACTTCCCATTAAAAACTGCTGCGGGAAAATCGCCAAAAAATCCTTACCTGTATTCGTAAAATGAAACCCTTTTTGGACAAATTCCTGATTATTGGCTTGCACAAAAGCGCGTTCCATACCATTCACTCCCGATTGAGAGGGCACGATACAAGCCGCGTGTTCAACGGCATCTAATTCACGTAAGTAATTCACCATACGGACTTGCCCTGCGGCTTCAGTACCATTGTAGTTTTCAAATGGCGCAACAGCATAAAGCTGGTTGCGCATGTGCATGCCCATGCGATAAACCAATTCGTGATCGGCTGTGGAACGATCGTACGTCCATTCGTTTTGCAGGTATAAACCAATCAATAAAACCGCTGAAATACCGACCGATAAACCGACGAAATTGATGGCGGTAAATTGCTTTCGGTGTAAAATATTGCGCAGCGCAATTTTGAAGTAATTATTAAACATGGGCAGAAATTGTTTGGCGTTAGAATATTTTTCAAAAGCGTAAGGACGAAAAAAGCGGAAAACGTCTTCCACAAAGTGCAACTTTGCATTTGACAAACCTTCTGCTTCCGCGCGGTGATAATAGGCTTCGTGCAAATCGCCCTGAATTTCTTCCAGCAAATTTTCATCTACAAACCACTTGAGAAATCGATCCGCCCAGCGGGGTGGATTTGGTATTTGTTGCATGATGGTGTATAGTTTTAGAATTCAAAAGTTGAAATCTAAGTGTGACTGGAAAGTCACAATTAAACGCTGCTTCATCAGATTGCGACTTACCGTCACAGGCTGATTTGCATTCCCTGATTAGAGGTATATGAAGTTTTGAAAACGATCATCTTTTTGACGCAGAGAGACGCTAATTTTTTATGTATTGATTGGGTCGCTCACGACCTACTTGAATCATATAAATCATAATAAATCTGCGTCAAAAAAGAACTTCACATAGTCTTGATCCTTGACTTTCAATCGCTTATCGCAAGAAAGGAATCTGATTCCACAGTTTCTGTCGTGCAGCTTTTAGTTCCGTGATCGTTTCTCTGCCGAGGTTAGTAGGTTTAAAAATGCGCTTGCGGCGACCGCCGCGTTGTTCAGTTGCGCCGCGCATTTCAGATTCTAACAGACCTTTGGTTTCCATACGTGAAAGCACGGTATGAATCGCACTGATCGAGATGGATTT
>JBGCES010000860.1:0-5422 GCA_045106545.1 Saprospiraceae bacterium | reverse complement strand
TAGCTGGTGCTGCGCAGGATTCTGCCGTTACCATTCAGCCGACCTATGCCCAAGCTCTAGAGGTCCGTCCACCGGCAGATGGAACTGCAGTGGGGCTTCTGAGTGGAACATCATTTACGAGTTTTGCTTTGATAGCCGGATTTCAAGGAGGTGGATTAGTATATGTCGATAATTCCGACGAGTTTGATATTCAGCCCGATGGAAAGTCGCAAGGATTTATTACTAAATTTCACCTAGACGACGATAATCGTGAATTTTTATATTATCCAGATAACAGCCCTGGTTTACTAAGAACGCGTAATGCTTCATTCGTAGAAACGACTATCTCCAGCGATGCGAGTACCGATTGGGAAGATCTAACTGGCGTAAGTGGTGCTATTGCTCAACCTATTTCCGCGCTGGATGCTTCGCGTAACTTGCAGTATGGAGGCGCTTATTTCGCTAGTGATGCTAATCGGAAATTATATTTCGGTACAGAAGATGGAAAGGTGTATCGGTTGGCAAACCCTGCGTTTATAGCCGCTGGAACTGCGCCTACCGAAATCACTCCGACGGGTATGGGAGGTAACGGTTTTGTAAGTGATATTTCGGTCAACCCAATGGATGACAAAGAAATCTTAGTGACCTATTCCAATTACGGCGTAGCAAGTGTCTGGCATACCAGCGATGCAAGTGTCGCTTCGCCTACTTGGACAAATGTAGAAGGGGCTGCGGGGACAGCGGTAGAACTTGCTTCCACGCGTTCCGCAATGATTGTAAAATTGCCTAGTACAACCGTTTACTTAGTCGGGACTTCGGCGGGACTTTACGCTACAGATATGCTAAACGGAGCGACGACCAGCTGGACTAAAATTGGTACTAATAATGACATTGGAGTAGCCGTTTGTTCCGATATGCGCTTACGGACGAGTGATAATAAAATGATGTTAAGTACGCATGGCAACGGGCTATTTTTATTAGATTTTGCCAATACTTCTTCCCTCTCGGTCGATTGGACTGCTTTCGATGGAAAAGCGGTAAAGGATGGTAACCAATTAGCTTGGAAAACGGCAATCGAACAATACAACGTAGGTTTTGAAATACAACAATCGCAAGATGGAGAAGCGTTTGAAAAAATTGGCTTTGTGGAAGGTGCTGGCTTTAGTTACGAAACTCGTTCTTATCAGTTTTTGGATAGAAATACGGACGCGGGTACGACTTTTTATCGTTTAAAACAAATCGACGAAAGTGGTTCTTACAAATATTCCGCAGTCATCAGCGTAGTACGTGCAGCGGAAAAAGAAGAAGCCTTTAATGTCTATCCAAATCCAGTAGTTGATTATCTGACAATTGAAAATGGAGCAGGAATGGCTACCGTATATAACATTGCGGGGCAACCATTATTAGAAGTTCAAATCAATAGCGCGCAGCAGCAAATCAATGTAGCAAATTTACCGCAAGGAAATTACGTGTTGACGATTCGCGAAAGCAATGGTCAGTTGCGGACACAGCAGTTTGTAAAATAGCGTCTGACAATATTGAATAGTAATAAAATGGCTAGACTGAGATGATACATCTTGATCTAGCCATTTTTTATAAAACCTTCATTATCAAATACTTAACTTTATAATCTTCAACTCAAAATCGTTTTTCCTTAAAAAGCCTATCTTGTTCCTTCAATCTCTTTCTTACACTTAATCAAATCCAGATGTATCGAGCTATTTTTTTCCTCCTACTTTCAAGTGTTTTACTTTCTAGTTGTGCGCTTAACAAAAAGCTCAATTACCACAACGACCTACTCTCCAACGCAGCCAATAGCAACGCACCCGTACAAGAAAAGCTAGATATTCTATTACAAAGCTACGTCCAGATGATGGACGAAGGATTGAGCAATATCAATCCACAACGCGGCTATAAACTCGTCAAATTATACCACGACCAAAACGCCCAACCCATCGAAAAAATAATTGGCGAAGTGCAGCAGTGGCAAAGCAAAATGTCCGATATGGAAGTACTTGCTTTTGGTTTGAATACCTTACGTAAACCGTACACCAAAAAGGCAATCGATCTCTTTCCGAAGTTTGAACGCAAGTATAAACAGGCGCAATTTGTCCTCGGTTTATCGGATAAAATTAAAGGGGGACTGACTAAGGTGATTGGGGATAAGTTGGGAATGTGAGTTTCATCTTAGCACTTGTTTAAAATCAAATGCAAATCCCCAAACTGATGCCAATAGTAAGCGTGATCAATCGCAGCAGTATAAGCCCGTGCAATATGCCTCACACCCGCCAAAGCCTGTAACATATGCAAATGTGATGCTTTCGGCTCGTGAAATCCAGTCAATAAGCTATTGACCGTTTTCATTTGATAATCGCTTTTGATATACAGATTCGTATGCCCTTTTTGAGAAATCACTTTTCCTACTTCATTGGTCGCACTTTCCACTGCGCGTATTGCAGTTGTACCCACTGAAATGATGCGATTATCATTACTTTTAGCATGATTTAAAATAGCAGCCGTAATCGGATTCACTTCAAAATATTCGGGATAAGGCGATTCATTTTCTTCTAAACTCGACACGCCTGTATGCAGCAGAATTGGCGCAAATACAACGCCTTTCTGTAATAATTTATCAATCAATTCTGGTGTAAATCCCCTACCCGCCGACGGCATTTCTGAACTACCCGCATGAAAAGAAAAGAAGGTCTGAAAGTAGTCTAGCGGATAAGGTTTATCCAAGTTTTCGTAGCGAATCGGTTGCCCATATTCATTCCGATACGATTGAAAATCTCTCACCGTTTTTATTTCTACCCGCCACAAGTTGAGCATGGTTCTACTTTCGTAAAAATTACTCTTTAATTGGATAGTTAATCCAGCTGCTAGTTCAAAAACCATATTCACTTCTCCCGCTTGCCAGCGCACGGTTTTATTCCCTTTTATCACTCTGATTTCAGCGAGCCATTCCGTGTTGTTCATTTGAGTACTAAAATGTATTCTACCTTTCTTTCCGTTGGGAAGTACAATTGGAAATGCCGCTAGTTGTGTAGCTGAAGTATTGACAACTAAGACATCTCCTGCTTTCAAATAATCGGTGAAATTTCTAAAATAAGTGTGTTCCTCGACTCCATTATCTGACGTTACGAGTAGCCGCACATCGTCTCTTGAAATATTCCGTAATTCAGTAGGTTTGGGGCAAGCAAGGTGATTTGGAAGGTTAAAATTGATTATATCTGATGTAGCAATCATAGGACTTGTTTGTAAATTAATAATAAGATTGAAGATGGTTTGACATGGTTTGAAGGTTGTTTGACGTGGTTCGACCGTTGCCAGCGCAAACTATATCGAACAACTTTCAAACAATTTTCACACTATTATCAAACCATTTTATTCTAGTTCTTTTTGAAGAAAAGGAATAGAATAACGCCCGCTAGCCAGCTGACTATCAAGGAGTTGCAACAAAGCAGGCACCGCATGTTCTTCAGGTAAAGGTCGGTCGGATATATCCTCGCCGGGGAAAGCCGCTTGGTGCATATCCGTTCGCATATCACCAGGATCAAAAGCATAGAAATAGTAATCTGGATTTTCTTTTCCAAGAATCCGCGTCATATGATCCAGCCCCGCTTTACTACCTCCGTATGCGCCCCAAGTTTCGTATGCCTCGATAGCCGCATCGCTACTGATATTAATAATTCGCGCATTTTTATTCAAAAACGGCTTCACTTTTTGCAGCAAGGAAATGGGCGCAATCATATTGGTATGAAAGACAACGTGGAGGCTGTCAATGGATTGATCTAACAGATTTTGGAGCGGTGAACCGCCTAAGGCAGAAGCATTATTGACGACCAAATCTAATTGCCAGTTATTCAATTCCAGCATTTCCCCCAATTCTAATAAATGCACTTCATCGCGCACATCGCCCGCTTTGGCGATTACTTGCGTATGCTTGGAAAGTTCTTTTTTAGCGACTAATAATTGCTCCGCATTTCTGGCGGTAATCAGTAAGTTCCAACCTTGATGGGCGAGTTGTTTGGCAAGTTGAAATCCTAATCCTTTGGATGCGCCTGTGATTAAGGCGGTTTTATTGCTTTGCATATTTTACTATTTGCAGTAGGTCAAAAAAGAGCCTTCCCTTGAGTTTTTTAATTGATAATTTTTCGAATAAAATCTATTCATTCAGAAAAATTATCAATTGAAAAACGGAAAGTTCTTTTTTGACAGTTGTGAATGCACTAGTCAATTACTAGGACGGAGCTTTCCGCTCCCTCCTAGCTTATCTTTTGCTTTAAATCTCCGAGTAGCAGAAAGCTACCGCCAAGACGCAACATGAACGTGTACATGATTATTGAATAATTACAATGCAAATATCAAGGGAAAAACAGGGCGAGAAAACGACAGTTGGTACAGAAGATAACCTGTACTATCGGACAGGTTATACCTAAAAAACTATCGAGTACCAGGAAGGTACTTGATAGTGTGCACGCCATCAAGTGCTTTCCCAGCACTTGATGGTTTCAAGTCAACTAGAGCTAACACTAACTTAAATGAACAGTGTCTAAATGAAATTAGAAATCCGTTGCATACTCTAGCGTTCTTCGCTAATTTTTTCTACCGAAAAAATCTCCGCGATCTTTCTATGTCGCGGGCGTATTAGAGCGGAAAACTCTGTGTTCTCCGCGTTCTCCGCGTTTCAAAAAATTCATGCTACAATCAAGAACTCAACAGCCCTCTTTTCAGCGCAATATCAACCGCTTGCGTCCGCGTCTTGGCGTACAATTTGGAGAGAATGGACGTGATGTGAAATTTAACCGTACGTTCGGCGATATACAACTGCTTGGCAATTTGATTATTCGTGTGTCCTTTTTTGACCAAGCCTAATACTTCTAATTCGCGCGGCGTCAGCGGCGAGGCGGGATAGCGAATGTTTCGTTCCGTCGTTTTCGAGTTGACTGCTACGGAAGTTTCATTGAGTACCAAAGCGATTTGCGCCTTTAATTCTTCCGCCTGTTCTAATGCTTGTTGAATGTCGGTTAATGCTTGCGCGGATTGATTTTCTTGCAGGTGAGCAGCAGAATTTTGCAGTACTTTCGCTAATTCTTCCATGCGAGCAACAACGACCCGTTTCAAAAAATCATGGATAGCGTTGCTTCCGCCTGTTTGCTTTTTTACATAAACCTCCTGCAAACGCGTCCGCTGAATTGCAATGCCAATCAATTCACTCAGCGTATTCAACAAGTAGAGTTGCGGATCATCTAGCTGCTGTTTCTCTCGACTCAGCAGATTAATAATACCCACTTTTTGCCCATTAGTGATAATCGGAATCGTGGCATGAAACTTCATATCGCGCGTTCCCGCCACAATGTCCTTCAAGCGGCTACAAGCAATTTCGCTAATATTCGTCGCTTCCGCTAAATTACCTGACAAGTAATGATCAATGCAGTAACAC
>JBGCES010000086.1:0-7751 GCA_045106545.1 Saprospiraceae bacterium | reverse complement strand
GAAGATGCAGAAAAACACTTTGGATTGCATCCCGAAGGTGTGGATGTAACGCACGGTGGTTCGGTCGAAGGTGAGGCATATTTGTCCGTTTTAAAACAACTAATGGAGATGTTTCCGCGCTGTAAAAAAGCGATTACCACTTTGCGTGGTTCGATTAGTGCTTCGCACAATAGCTGGTCGGGCGTACTCTACGATGGCAAAACGCTCTTTGAAGCACCGACTTACCAAATCACGCACATCGTGGATCGCGTCGGCGGTGGTGATAGTTTTATGGGCGGACTGATCTATGGACTTCTCTCCTACCCCAACGACGATCAAAAAGCACTGAATTTCGCGGTAGCAGCGAGTTGTTTAAAACATACGATTTATGGCGATGCGAATTTAGTGACGGTGGACGAAGTGGAGAAATTGCTGGGGGGCGATGCGAGTGGAAGAGTTTCTAGGTAATTGAAAATGATATAATTGAAAATTAAAAATGGAGAATTGAAAATTGCCGCGCTAACGTGAACATCTAATGTATAAGTACGTCAGTACATCTAAAGTTAATTTTCAACTTTTAACTTTCAATTTTCAATTTTCAACTACCCCCTTTTTTCGACGATTTAATAATCGCAGCAAGAATTTTTATCACTTCAACACAATCACAGTGAATAGATTCAAATTCTGCTGGTGTTAAATAATTGCCTTCTTTTAACAATTGTAGCCAGTACTCGGTTTCGTTGGCTTCTTTCAAGGCAATAGATAATTTATGAATAAAGTCTTTACGGCTTTCGGCGTGTTCCGATTCCCGTACCAATGCGCCGGGGGCAGTTCCGCTGCGTTTAATTTGCTTCGAAAGAACGAACTCTTGTTTCTTTTTTTCGAGGTGGATACAAAGTCGAACGATTCGTCTGCCAAAAGCAAGTGATTTTTCCCTGATTACATTTTCTTTCACTGGAAGGTGTTTTTTGAGAAAGCAAAAAAAAAGATAGACAATATGCACACTAATGGAATCACCTTGTCAATTTCAATAATGAGGTAATATTTAAAGTACGAATTTTTCAATTTTTAACTTTCAATTTTCAATTAAAATGCGTTTCAACAGAATACAAGTCGCCCATACCATGGCAGCGCAAGGCATGGTGCCGCTTTTTTACAATGGCGACCTCGAAATTGGCAAACAGGTCATTACGGCACTTTATAAAGGTGGCGCGCGCTTACTGGAATTTACCAGTCGGGGTGATTTCGCACACGAAGTTTTTGGAGAACTGAATAAATTTTGCAATCAAGAACTTCCCGAAATGATCATGGGTGTAGGTTCGGTTACGGATGCTGCTTCCGCTTCGCTGTATATGGCGTTGGGTGCTAATTTTATCGTTACGCCCGTGCTGCGC
Source organism: Saprospiraceae bacterium (assembly GCA_045106545.1). GTDB lineage: Bacteria > Bacteroidota > Bacteroidia > Chitinophagales > Saprospiraceae > JBGCES01. Next base: position 6,378 of record JBGCES010000086.1, on the reverse strand, counting down.
GAGGATATTGCGTTAGTTTGTAATCGGCGGAAAGTGTTGTGGTCACCCGGTTGTGCGACACTAACGGAAATTTGTCGCGCCGAAGAATTGGGTTGCGAAATCGTCAAATTGTTCCCAGGCGGAACGTACGGTGCAAGTTTCGTCAAAGCCATCAAAGGTCCACAGCCGTGGACGAGCATCATGCCAACGGGTGGCGTTGCGCCCACGGAAGACAACCTCAAAGCTTGGTTCGATGCGGGCGTGACCTGTGTTGGAATGGGGTCTAAATTAGTATCCAAAGATCTAATTCAGCGAGGTGATTTTGCAACTTTGGAGCAACGAACTAGAGACGCACTGGCGATTATTAAAAAACTACGCCCATAACGAATCATATTTTCAATCTGACAGACGAAGCCGGTCTGACCATGTAATGGTCTGTCTTCTGTCCTCTAATATTAAAAAATGAGCATTCTCAACGCATTTAATTTAAAAGGAAAAACCGCCATTGTCACGGGTTGTAATCGCGGTATCGGTAAAGGTATGGCGATTGCACTCGCCGAGGCGGGCGCGGATATTATTGGCGTTTCCGCAACCATAAAATTATCGGGTAGCGCGACTGCGCTGGAAGTGGAAAAACTGGGTCAAAAATTTACAGCTTATCAAGCTGATTTTTCTCAGCGCGATTCGATTTATACTTTTATCAATAAAGTAAAAGCGGAACAGCCGCCAATTGATATTTTAGTCAATAACGCAGGAACAATTTTACGCGCGCCTGCGGCGGAACATCCCGATGATTATTGGGATAAAGTGATCGAGGTCAACCTCAATGCGCAATTTGTACTCGCGCGGGAATTTGGTCAACAAATGCTCGAACGTGGTGCGGGAAAAATCATTTTCACTGCTTCCTTACTTACATTTCAGGGTGGAATTACCGTTCCAGGTTATGCGGCAAGTAAGGGCGCAATTGGTAGTTTAGTCAAAGCACTCTCGAACGAATGGGCGGGTAAAGGTGTCTGTGTCAATGCCATCGCACCGGGTTACATTGCTACCGACAATACCGAAGCCTTGCGCAATAATCCCGAGCGCAATCAAGCCATTTTAGCGCGTATCCCCGCCGACCGTTGGGGAACACCCGATGATTTCAAAGGACCAATCGTCTTTTTAGCCTCCTCCGCTTCCAATTATGTGAGTGGCGAAATTCTAACCGTGGACGGCGGCTGGATGGGAAGATAAATAATTATTTAATGGAAAATTGACAATTGAAAATCACCTATCATACGAGTGCGTCATTTTCAATTTTCAATTTATAATTTTCAATTTATAAAAAATGAACCAACGTTACGAAGCAAGTCCACGCGAAGTGGAACGCATGAATACGCAGGAATTGCGCAGTGATTTTTTAGTAGAAGATTTATTCAACGCAGGCGAAGCCAAGTTTGTGTATAGCCACTACGACCGCATGGTCATGGGCGGCGTAATTCCAACTGATGCGGCAATCGAGTTACCCAATTATGATACTTTAAAAAGCGAATTCTTTTTGCAACGGCGCGAAATGGGGATCATCAATATCGGTGGGACGGGTTCGATTAGTGCGGATGGAAAAGATTATACTTTAGAAAAGTTAAGCTGTTTGTATCTGGGAAAAAATACGCAGGGCGTAAGTTTTTCTTCAGCAGATAGTGGCTCTCCAGCGAACTTTTTCATCTTTTCTGCGCCAGCGCACCGCGATTATCCGAATCGGATGTTTACCAAAGAAAAGGCTGCACCTTTTACTTTAGGTGATGTAAAAACGTCTAACCACCGCACCATTTATAAATATATCCACGGCGATGGCATCAAAAGTTGTCAGGTTGTGATGGGTTTAACGGTTTTGCAAGAAGGAAGTGTTTGGAATACGATGCCCGCGCATACGCACGACCGTCGGAGCGAAGTATATTTGTATTTTGATGTACCGCAGGATCAGGGCGTGATGCACTTTATGGGACAACCGCAGGAAACACGTCACCTTTGGGTACGCGATCGGCAGGCGATCATTTCTCCACCTTGGTCGATTCACGCGGGATCAGGTACGGCGAGTTATTCGTTCATCTGGGCGATGGCGGGTGAGAATCAGGATTTCTCGGATATGGACTTTTTAGAATTGAAGGATATTCGATAGACACAAAACCTAAAATTTAGGTACAATGACAGAATTAGTGAATGGTGGAATGAATGAATTCCCCCATTTTGCAAAATAAAAAAGAGTCCAAAGCAGTGTATCGCTTTAGACTCTTTTTTTGTTTTTTGAAAATTCAAGCGCATTGAAAGCTATCATTTTTTGTGGCTAGTATCACTTGCCGTGTTCTGCGGACTAACTTTGCCTTGCAAATAGAATACTTCCGTTAAAGGAATGGAAACGGGTGAATTATCAGGATTAACGTCCATGATATCCGCCATAAAATCCCACCATTTTTGGACAATAGGATGACTGGCTAAATCCTGCGATCCTTGTTGTCCGTTTACTTTTTGAAAAGCAAATAACGTGTCTGTTTCTTCATCTAAAAAAATGGAGTATTCGCTGATGCCTGCTTCCGCTAATAGGGATTTTAGTTCGGGCCAAATCTCGTTGTGTCGCTTAATGTAAGCCGCTTTTTGCCCTTGCCTCAATTTCATTTTAAAAGCTAGTCGCTGCATGGATTACTCGTTTTAGTGGTGGGTAAAAACAGTGGATTTATGTTTACTAAACCTTTGAGGTTTAGTAAACATAGCACTTAGTCGTCAACGGATTTAAACCACTGCCTTCATTTTTTATTACCAGATTATATCTATTCATTCATTCATTGATTCATTGATTGTATCATCCATTCATCGAACTTAGAATGAATTAATCACCATTTCTATCTCATTTACGCCTGGCATTAGACGAATCGAACCGAAAGCCAAACTCACTTTTTTGCCATTCAATTTCACCTCTTTACCTTCTGCGCCAACCACTTCAAATTCTGCCACCATGTTAGCGGGTAGTTCGATGGTATAAACCTGTTTGCGTCGATTAAAATACTCGTAACTTCCTTTGATAACTCCTTTGATCGTAGGTACTTCGATTTCGCTATTTTTCAAATCACTCATTTGCGGTTTGATGTGCGCCACTCCAAATCCAGCAGTTTTAGGCTGAATACCCCACAGATAACGAGGAATAATATTAGCGGGGGCCGCTCCCCAAGCGTGATTCCAATCACCATTAGGCTTGTATTTCATATCCCAAGCCTCCAAAGAAATGGTTGATCCAATTTTAATCATATTGTACCAACTGCGGTCGTGCTGGGCAGTCATCAATTCCAAACCATAGTCTGCTTCGTTTGCGTTATAAATCGCCTCCATCAGATATTGCGCGCCATAAACGCTACACGCCATCCCTCTGGATTTAATGAATTCCAGTACCGATTGTTTCTGTTGTTCAGGAACAATATTAAAGGCAAACGCCATCATATTGGCGTGCAAAGAAGAGTGATCTGTCCCTTCACCATCTACGTAAATTCCTTTAGTCTTATCCAATAATTTTTCATTGATGGATTTTTTTGCTTGCAGTGCCATTAACTCAAATTCCATCGCCTCTTCCGATTTACCCAAGGCATCTGCAAACTCCGCCATGATTTTCATATTCTGATAAAAAAGGCAGTTTATGACCGTACTGTACGGTTTAAAAACAAACCCATCTCGCTCCCCTTTGATGCTGGTATCGCCTTGAAAGTTGGCACTCGGCCAATCTACAATATCTTTTAACTTTATTTTAGGGTCTTTAAAACCCAGTTTCTTCATAAATTCGGGAGTCACTTTGGTAGAACTGATCAAACCATCTTCCCGTCTTAATTCAAATAAGGTTTTATGTTTGAGTGGTTCGTAATATTTTTCAATTAATTCCGTATTGCCCGTGTACATGTAGTCTGCATAAAACATTAAAGCGACGTGCTGTTGCCACTCGGTCGGCCAAGTGGGATATTCCATAAAATACTCAATGGTGCGGCGAGCAATGGAAAATTCACGGTCGGTGGTATAGTGACTGAGTTGATTCAAATAAGCATCCGCTTCGTAGGGAATCCGTTCGCGGTCGCCGTCCACATAGTAGCCCGCAAAGGTGGTAGCTTTGATGGAATAACGACACATTTCCCAAACTTGATTAAGAATATCATCCGAACTCTTAAAACTACTTTGGGTATCATCCCAGTAGCTATGATGTGCCAACTGGGTCAATTCTTCCGCTTTAATTTCGGATTGAGCATTTTCAATTTCGGCATAACGAAAAGGTAGCAAAATCGGGAAGGAGTCGGGCATAGTTACCGCGATAGATTTCGTATTGCGTTCGTCGGGAATCAGCGGCAATTGATAAGTTGTTTGGTCAGGACGAACGGGAATTTTTACCTCGGCGTAGCGAATATGTCCACCTGGCTCTCGATTGATTTTTCCATCTACTAACTGCTCCCCGATTCTAACCGTTATTGTATGTGGCGTTTTTGCTCGATAAGTAATATCCAGATTAGCAAAAGCAGCTTTGCCAAAATCAACGAAATAAGAACCATCGTTTAGTTTTTGTAAACTGGTAGGTTGGATACGGTCAACTTGAAAGAAGTTGGGCGTAGTAATCATTTCATTAGCTCCACCCAATTTAAAAGACTGACTTTCGGAATAGCCCGTTAAGCGATTCACTTCATCCCAAATGCGTACTTTCCAAAAATAGGATTGCCCACTGCGCAATGATTTTCCAGTATAAACCACATTAGATGATTCGCTAGAGCGGACTTGCGCACTGTCCCAAACATCTCCAATATTGTTATCAATATTTTTTTGTGAAGAAGCGACCAAGATTTGATAAGCCGACTGAAAAACGGCTTCGTCTGGTACAATCCACCCAAATTCGGGCAGCTTGTCAACCACTAATACATTAGCTGGTTCGCGGATATATTCGATCGATAAACCGATTGGCGCAGCGGCATATTGATCCGTATGTTCAGCAACTAACTGGTCGCACTTTTTGCGAAAAGCTAATAGCTTTTCTTGATACTTTGCATCTTGTGCTAAATTGTTAATTTCTTGTTGATCTTTTGCGACGTGGTATAATTCTTCCGTGCCTTTATCATTGACATAGCGAAAATACTTCCAGTCTTTCGTACGTACACCTTCGCTCGGCGGAATATTTTCAAACTCCCAAATATGCTCAATCAAAGCCGTATCTCTCCCCCACTCGCTTTTAGCCTTCCTAGCTAAAGGCATCAGACTTTTTCCGTGCCAAGTAGCGGGTGCTTTTACGCCTGCCAAATCCGCAATCGTTGCGGGTACATCCACATTTAATACCAAGGCTTCACTATCTTTTTGTTTTTTCAAACGAGGATCATACACCAATAATGGTACGCGTACCGAATTGTCATACATCAACCATTTACCAGCCAATTGTCGCTCGCCCAAAAAGTAGCCGTTGTCTCCCATCAAGATGATCACGGTATTTTTATCCAAGCCATTTTCCTTTAATTTGGCTCTAATTTTTCCAATTTCTGCATCAATTCCCGCGATCATCCGGTAGTAACCTTTGACGCTATGTTGGTATTTTTCGGGCGTATCATAACGCCATTTCCAACGCGTGCGATTGAAGCCAGCTTTAACGGGTTCGGGTAGTTGTTCAAAATATTTATCTTCACTTTTTGCCGCTTTGGGTACTTGCTTACCGGCTAGTATCTTATCATTTTCGGCTTGCCAAAAATATTGATCTTCGGCTGGATCGTGGGCGTGGGGTGCGCTAAAATTAAGCATCAAACAAAAAGGACTATCCTTGCCTTTTTTATCCAAAAACTCCAATGCCTTGTGTCCTGTATATCTCGTTAGATGAACGGTATCCTGACCAATGGTTTTATAATAATACCCGCGTCGATCTTTGAAAGCATTATTTCTATCGTAGGTTTCATAGTCCGTAAATAGGGCATCCTCATTATTATACCGAATACCATATTTTCCATAAAAAGCAGTTTGATAGCCCGCTTCTTTTAATAATTTAGGATAGGCATTGGTCATATATTCGTCTCGAATATTGCCCGTTTGGAAATTAAAGCGGTGGGTACGCTCGTAAAGTCCCGTCAATAAACTCGCCCGACTTGCTGCACAGATCGGCGTAGTCACCATGGCATTTTTAAAAAATGTACCTGCTTCCGCCAACTTATCCATTTCGGGCGTATGCGCCAACTCGTTGCCGACATAACCGATGGCATCAAAACGTTGGTCATCCGTAAGGACGAATATTATGTTGGGCTGTTGTGTTTGCGCGTATAATGAGATAGATAAAAACGCAAGTAAGGCTAAGGTTAGAGTATGTTTACGCATAGAAAGGAATTGATTTGACTTTTATTGGTACATATTTTAGGGCATCAGCAACCT
>JBGCES010000859.1:0-2299 GCA_045106545.1 Saprospiraceae bacterium | reverse complement strand
GCAGAAAATCGCTTGGGTTACTTTGCGTTATTGCGAAATATACGTAATATTTCGGAGCAAGCGCCGAAGTTGATTAACGAGGTTTGTAAGCAATTGACCAATCAGAAAAAGATTCGTAAATCGTTAGTTTTACCTTTCCGTTTGTTGACCGCTTACAAGCAATTGGATTTAAAAACACAAACGGGTCGTCAATTGGCGAAAGCCTTATCGAAAGCCATAGATATTTCGTGTGCGAATGTGCCGAATTTGAAAAACACGCTGGTCGTGGTCGATAATTCAGGTTCAATGGCGTGTTCAGTTGCAGGTTCAAAGCATTTGCAATGCAACGAAACGGGCGCGTTGTTCGCCATGATGTTAGCGAAGCGTTCTAATGCGGACGTGATGGAATTTGGTACGACCGCGCGTTATATTCCTTACCGTTTGAATGAATCGGTTTTGGAATTTGCGCAACATTTTGCGCGAAATAACCAAGTCGGTCACGGAACAAATTTTCACGCGATTTTTGATACGATCAAAGGTCGTTACGAGCGCATTGTGATTTTCTCAGATATGCAAGGTTGGATCGGACATTATTCGCCTAAGGCAGGTTTGATAAATTACAAGTTCCGTTACAAAATCGATCCTTACGTCTATTCTTTCGACTTGGCGGGACACGGAACGATGCAGTTTCCACAGTCGAAAGTCTGTACGCTAGCGGGTTTCTCAGAGAAAGTTTTTGACGTGATGCAAGCAGCCGAAACGGATAAGCGCGCATTGTTGAAGCAAGTGGAAGCGGTGGAGTTTTAAATTTAGGTTAAGGGAGAAGGGCAAAAGGTTAAGGGGCGTTTCTTACTTGCTATACTAACTTATTTTGTTAAAAATGGCTTACGAATAACGTCGTGCCCCTTTACCCTTTACCCTTTACCCTTTACCCTTTATCTAAATACATTAGCCTAAAACAGCTTGCAAATTAGGCTCCTTTTCTTGCTCTACTTCCTGCTGACGCGCCAACACTGCTTTGGTATAAACAATCGATAATACAATCGTCATTATCCGAAATACATTAGCGCCCCAGCCACCAAGCGCGGTATCACCAACGGCAAAGACTCCCCAAGATAAATTCATAAAAAAGTGCAGTCCGATAGCAATCCACAGATTATTATCCCATTTGATGTATAGCCACGCAAACCATAAACCACCCGTTAGAGTCACTGCGAAAATACCCATCGTTTGCTCCAATCCACTACCTTGATACAAATGCGCAGATGCAAAAATCAGTGCATTCAATAGGACTGCTGGTAAAAATTTCCAACCCGCAAAACGGTAGAGAAATCCAAATAAAACTCCACGATAAACGACTTCTTCCATGGTTGCGCCGATGAGCGTACTCAACAAATCGAGGGCAGTAAAATCAGTGCGCCATTCACCAATAAAAGCGTAACCAACGAACATCGGTAAGGTGAATAATAGTCCATATCCTAAACCCTTTGCCATACCGTCTTGCATTCCCAAGCGTTGGAGTGCTTGCTTACCGAATAGAAGTACACTTCCTAAAAGTCCGAGGATCAAACTCAGCGTAATGTAAACTAGATAGCGATATTCGCGGGTGATTTCCACCCCGACCGTTTGTAATATGTCGAAGTTGTTATCAGCGATTAAAAAGATGATAATAGTAGCGATAGAAATAAATACTTTACTGGACATCAGGTATAATTTTTAAGTGTGAAATTTAATAAAAAAGTGATGCCACAAAGGTAAATGGGAAAGCAATATGCTGCTGTATTTTGGTAGGAATGGAAATGGTAAGGGTTTGATTATCAATATTTTGGGATAAACGGTAAGGATCTGGTACAAACGGCAAAGCCAAAAATGGAGCAATAGTTTTTTTTATTTCAACTGCGCTAAAACATCTTTACTTTTGGAGCGCGCTACGGGAAGAATTTGCTCTGAAGGCAGATGCAATTTATAACCTTGTGCATTCCCGCTAACGGATATTACCTGCTCTAAATTTACAATAAATGAACGATGACAACGCTGAATGTGAGGTAAGGTAATTTGCTGTTCCATGCGTTGTAACGAGCCGCGCAGTAACGACTTTTCCAGTGCTCCATTTCGCTGCCAAACAATCTCTACGTAATTATCTGCCGATTGTAGATAAAGCAATTCTGTCGCGAGAAATTGCAATTGATCCTTTTCGTTTTCGGCGAATAGAACAATTTGCTCAATCGTTTCTTTTTCAGCAGTTGGGGTGATTTGCGCAGTGAGTTTTTGAGCTACGCTTTGATTATTTTTTAACTTAATAATGTAATCCACCAATACT
>JBGCES010000858.1:0-4533 GCA_045106545.1 Saprospiraceae bacterium | reverse complement strand
GATTCTCTTCATTAAGAACGGCACGAGATTAACATTTTCAACTTGCACGCCACCTAAAAAAGCAAGCATGACCAAGCGACCTTCTACCCCTAAACTTTGCAGATTTTGTTTAAAATAGGACGCTGCTACAAAGTCAATAATTACATCGACGCCTTTGCCCGCTGTCTTCTCGGCAATCACTTCCGCGAAATTTTCCTTACGATAATCAATCACCACATCCGCCCCCAAATCATAACAGATTTGATGTTTTTTAGCGGAAGCCGTCGCATATATCTCACTGGCATTCAGCAATTTAGCTAATTGAATTGCTGCTGTCCCTACCCCACTCGCTCCTGCGTGGATTAACACTTTTTCGCTTGCCGCTAATCGTCCTAACCACTTCAAAGCTTGCAAAGCGGTCAAAAAAACTTCAGGAATTGCCGCCGCTTCCGCGAAATCCATTCCTTTCGGAATCGACAAAGCCATGTCTTCGTGGATGACGCAATATTCCGCATAACCGCCGCCATTTACCAAACCGCAAATACGTTCCCCTTTTTGCCATTGCGTCACCTCCGAACCAACCGCTTCTACCGTCCCAGCTATCTCTAATCCCATCAATGGACTGTCGCCTAGTGGCACAGGATATTTACCTGCCCGCTGCAAGGTGTCAGCGCGATTAAGGGCAGTCGCAGCGACTTTGATTAAAATTTCATTGGGAGCTGGTTTGGGGGTTGGGTAGTCGCCGATAAACATTTTATCGGGCGTTCCAGGGGCAGTGATTTGAATGGCTTGCATAGGAAAAGGTGGTTAGAAAATAGTTAGATGTGGTTCGAGATTGTTCGAAGGTAGTTAAAATTCAAATATGCGTCCCTCAATTCCCAATTCCGTATTCGGAAACACTTCCCGCGCCTCCGCCAATAACGGCTCTAAATCTTTAAAACGCGACGAATAATGCCCGCAAATTAATTGCCCGACACCTGCCTGTTTAGCAATCATCGCTGCTTGTCTTGCCGTAGAATGTCCCGTCTTCGTTGCCCACTCTTTCATGTCGTGCATAAAAGTCGTTTCGTGATACAACAAATCGGCATTTTTAATAATCGGAATCACTGCTTCGTGATAAGCGGTATCAGAACAAAATGCATAGCTACGTTGTGGTTTTGGCGGCTTAGTTAATTCGCTGTTTGAAATTGTTTTGCCATCGGAAGTTACGTAATCTGCGCCAGCCTTAATCGCTTTAATCTGTTGATAATCAATATGATACTCCTTTATTTTATCAGCGATGATATTCAACGGCTTGGGTTGTTCTTTAAATAAAAAACCGCAACAGGGAACACGATGAACCAAAGGAATGGTAGTAACACTTATCTTTTTATTAATAAAAATTTCTGTACTCGTTTCAGTATCATTTACATGAAAATGGATCGGATAAGAAAGGTAACTACCTGTATGTTTGACTTGCACTTCTACCATTTTACGCAGTCCCGCTGGCGCGTAAATATGTAGAGCTTCTTCCCGCTGATTCAGACTGTAAGAAGTCAATAATCCCATCAGTCCAAACACGTGATCACCATGCAAATGACTGATAAAAATATGATTGATTTTGCCGCGTGCAATATGGTGTTCATTCATCCGCATTTGCGTGCCTTCACCGCAGTCGATGAGGAATAATTCGTCTTCTACTTGCAGCACTTGGGCAGTAGGAAAACGCCCGTTGGCGGGAACGGCGGAATTGCAACCGAGAATGGTTAGTTTCATTTTTTAATGTGTAATGGATAATGTGTAATGCGTAATTGCGGGCGCAGTTCTTCAACAAAAAAGGTTTAGAATGGTTAGGAATAAAATAGTTTGGAAGTAGTTTCGAGGTTGTTTACCAACTACTTCCAAACCACCTCCAAATCATTTCAAACCACTTTCAAACTACATTTACACCACTTTCAAACCACTTTTATTTTGCCAGAATTACCCGAAGTCAATGCCTATAAAGTCTATTTTAACGAAGCGGCTTTTAATCAAAAAATTGAACGCGTTATCGTTCACGATGATAAAATCATCCGTAATATGGATGGCAATACGTTCGCAGAAGCGTGTAAAAATCGCACCTTTGTTGGTTCGTATCGGCGTGGTAAATACCTCTTTGGTGAATTTGATAATGGCGACCACGTCTTGCTGCATTTCGGGATGACGGGCGACATCAAATACTATTCTGCGCCCGAAGATAAGCCAAAACATGAACGTTTTGTTTTTGTCTTTGAAAATGGCATGCGACTCGGCTTTGACGATCCGCGCAAATTTGGACGCATTTTGTATCTCACTGATTTACAGGCATATATCAAAGAAATCAAACTCGGCGAAGACGCTTTAGTCCTTTCCGAAGACGCGTTTATGCGCTTGATTAAAGGCAAAAAGGCATCTATTAAAGGTTTTTTACTGAACCAAAAGTTCCTTGCAGGTGTCGGAAATTTATACGCTGACGAAACTTGTTACCAGCTACAAATTCATCCCGCTACGCCCTCCAATCAATTGACGGAAGAACAGCAACGTGCCGTTTTTCGAAAGATGCAAGAAATTATGGGATTCGCAGCAGAACAATTGCCGAATTATAAAGGCTATCCGCCCAATTGGTTTTGGAATCTGTGGCGCGAAGTAGGAAAAGAAATTGAAGGAAAAGGAACGGTAGTGAGTTGTAAAGTAGCAGGTCGGACGACGATGTTTGTGGAGGGTTGGCAGGTGTTGCCGACTTAGTAGTTGGAAGTACAAAAGTTGGTAGCTGGTAGTTGCAATCCGTTCATAGTGAGCAACTTACACTTGATCTTCTGTCAATATGGAGCAATTCTTAGTAAAGATGTTTACGTTTAATAACTACGCAACCCATGGCGGTAACAAAAAGCTAAACCGCTGAATCCCGAGTAGTCAATTTGTATAACACTACTTTTAGCTTTCTAAACTAATCTCAATACATATCTCACGTAATTGAAATTCTAATAATAAAACGTAAAAAATAATTAAATAAAAATCTGCTGTCTTAGGGTAACCTTTCTCCCTCCTACGCTATATCCTACCAAACAAAGACAAAACACACCACTCTTTTATTACCACTCACTACACCATCTAGTATTTTACTAGTTTTCTACCTACCACGTTTGTTATAATTAAGTTATTGAAAATCAATTAGTTGTGTTTTTGTTGAACTCGTCCCGCTTGCGAATTGTCGATGACAATTGCGGCGGTCTTTCATCATTTAAATTCATTCAACCATGTTGAGTACCAGAATTACCTTAATTATTTGCTCCCTCTTTTTTGTACAAAATTTGCTAAACGCCCAAGTCACCAATGGCGATCGTATCAATTTTTATACAGAAATCTATCGTCTTAAATGGAATGTAAATACCGAAAGCGGAAATGAAGAACCAGCATGGCGATGGAAGTGGCGCACAACCTCTGCTTATACTTCGGGCTGTTCTGATAGCAACTACGCAGATAATTGGTGTTACGAAGGGAATAATACTAACAATAATTATCCTCAACGAGCGATTTATGATCGAACGAATCAACCTGATAATATTATCGTTTATACCGCTAATTTTTCTCACGAGAACGATGCCGCGCCTAACTGTAGCTATAATTCTATTATTGTAGCCTCTGACGAATATGGTGGCTGTAGTTATCGACAGTTTACAGTGAAAGGTGGAAATCCTAGCCAATTTAGAACGGTTAATTATACGGGTTACAACAGTTGGTCTGAGGGGGGATTACGTTTTATCTGGCGATATTTGCGTGGTAATAGTATTTCTGATGCCTTAGATTTTGGTACACCAGTAAATGGACAATGGTATAATCACCAAAATTCTAATCGTTCAACCCCTATATCTTCGCGTCCAACTTTAGGATATACTAATCAAGCGGGCAATGCTTCTCCAGATGTATATTATAAATTCACTATTCCCGTAGCTCGTCGTATTCTTGCCTCTACTTATTATGGTACGACCAATTTTGATAACGTACTTCGTCTATTGGATGCAAATGGTAATGAACTTGCGGTAGATGGCATAGATAACGGTGAAAATCAAGCTCAGATTTTGAAGGAGTTATGTGCTGGAACGTATTATGTGATGGTGGAGGGAAATGGTAGTGCTTCTGGAGATTTTCGTTTAGAGCTTAATACGACAGATTTGCAAAATACAACTGGTGGAACGATTGCACTTTCTGGTAGCGATATTATCCCAGTACCACAGGAAGAAGCACTGAGTCAACTCACTTCCGAAAGTGATGCCCAGCTTTTGGATGTAAATAATGATGCAAGTTTAACTTGGGAAACCCGCATCCCCAACGGTACTTGGGAAACTATCCCTGACGCCAATGCGCAATCTTATCAACTCCCCGAACTCACTGAAAACAAAGAATTTCGCCGCGTCGCTACGGGTAGCTGTGGGCAATTGGAATATTCCAATGTAATTAGCATTCAAACTGTTGTTCCTAATGGTATTTTACGCGGACGCGTGGTCAGTCCTACGGGTTCGGGTGTGTTAGGCGCAACGATTTGTGCTAGTCGAAATA
>JBGCES010000857.1:0-13135 GCA_045106545.1 Saprospiraceae bacterium | reverse complement strand
GTTTAAACCATGGTGATTTTTAAAATCATCATGGTTTTTGCATATACCACGTTACCGCTGGCGGTAAATTAGTCTGAATTAATGGCGCGATGTTTTCAACTCCTATATAAATTATCAACCGACAATATGAATAAAAATGATTTTGAACTAAGAATTGTAAAAATTAAAGCAGATTTAGGTAGGGGCGTATTTGGAACTGAAGATGTATTCACCGAAGAAAAAATTACTCTAACTTTATCAAGTAAACAAAGGATGAACTATATCAGGCTACCGATAGGTGCGTTATTCTATGCGGAGATAGCGTACATAGATAAGGAAGCTAGGGGGCGATATGTTCCAACGTTTCGAGACGCGATGAGTGATCATCCTAGTACAAGGTTGACATATCTTTATGAACAGAAAAAAATTTTAGACGCTCAATTCATTAAGCGTTTTGGAGCAGATGAAATGAAAATTAATGGCGTTTATTGAGAACTGTTGCTGGGCGATGTTTGCAACTGTTTTTATCAATATGCCTATATTCTAAAAAAATGCTAGTAGCTAGAACAACAAAATGGGATAGTGCTATTTTATGTATTAATGACTTTGTTGTTTCTACTACATTCAGAACAACAATTTCAATACACTGAACATAAAACTAAAAAACTCAACAGATTGTCATTATAACAATAATCTGTTGAGTTTTTAGTAAAGAAACAAAACGAGTTAATTTAATTTCTATCGAAGGTTGTATCTGCCCATCTGATTTGTGCTCTACCTCCTTTAACTCGGTAGGCGCCATATCTGATTTTAGATTGGGTAGCTCTTTCTGGTTCTGGAATGACAAAATCAAAAGCGGTTCCGCCAATGACGGCATCTGCGTAGTGTATTTTTTGACCAGCGTTGTTAGGATCGGCTCTAAAGCCAACTTCTAATTCAATTTCCACTTGCTCGTTTTTAGCTACGTTGGTAAGAAAAACAACCTCTCTTCCTGCCGCACCTGAGCCTCCTCGAAAATTAATCTGTTCCCGATAAATATCGAAGGATACTTGTACCTCGTTTCCTTCACTATCCGTTCCATAGACCGGTTTTGCTAAATATAAACAAATAGCAGGATCGGGCGAACCACCACCTCCAGTGTGTTTCCCTTTGGCTTGCATAATGTAAGAACCATCGTTGTTGTCTCCATCGGTATCGCCTACTTCTAAAATTCTTACCGTTCCCGTAAATCTAACGTAGTTTCCGATACCAGTAGCCTGATTCACACCTAATGCGCGTTCTATTCTTGGTTGTAATGTACCTGCGGCGTCCATATGATTAGAACCATCAGTGATATTATATACCCCCCAGGTTTTATCGAAAATGTCAACTTCTTTGTAGTTGGCGTAACAACTGCGATCATCAATCGTGCCTACATTAACTGGACTAGCTATGTCAGTTTCCCTAGTCGCATTAGTGCCTTCATCGGAACAAGTTTCATAGTCACCAGTGTCTTCATCACTTAGTAATTCTTCAGTTTCATCTTCAGTTTCATCTATGATTACTGCTGTTGGAATCTCATCTTCTATTTCCTCTTTCTGACAAGAAAATAAAGTTAGCAGAACAAAGCATAAGGCAATGGCTCCGAGATTAATATTTAATTTTTGCATAATTTGCTAAGTAGATTTACAGGTTTAATTGTTGAACTGTTTATCCGCTCTAACGAGTTTACTATCAATGTTTTGCAGAAAACAGTTAAATACGCTAAACAGTTACACAAGTTCGTAGGATTACTTAAAAATAATCAAAAAATAACTTCCTCGTTTGAGGTTCTTTATTGATGATTACAGTTTAAACAAAAATAAATTTCTAAAAAATATAGTCTATCCTGTACTATACCGACTGTAAGGCTTTTTGTCTAAAACTTCTGTACAAATAAGTATAATAGTTATGCTCCCGACATTTTCATAAAGGTGATCAAAAAAAGACAATACCATTATTGTTGGTATTGCCTTTTTTCCAAAACAGAATTAAATCATTGAGCATTATTAAAACGTCCAACAAAAAATCTATTTAGCATTGATTAAAAAATTAACTTCCTCTTTTAAGATTTTCAATTGATAAATTTTTGAATAAAAACTTATTCATTCAGAAAATTTACCATTTGAAAATCGGGAACTTAATTTTTTAAAGGTTATTTAGAAATTAACTTTACACTTGCGTTCGGTGTTTTCAGAATGTAAATACCTTTTGGTAAATTAGATAAATTTACTTGGCTACCTGTTCCTTTTAAAACCTTAGCACCTACCAAAGAGTAAACCTCCCATTCTTCTTCAATATCTACATTGAAAATACCATTGCTGGCTGGATTTGGAAATGCTTTTAAGGCATTTTCTTCCAATTCTGCAAAATCTATGTTATTCACAACATCCGCCTCGTCTAAAGTTAAAGTAAAGAAATCAAAACGAGGACCAGCATCTAAATGTCTAAATCTAAGCAATAGGGGACCAGCAGGTAAAGAAAAACTTCCTAAATCATCAGTAGTTATATATTCACCACCTGAAGCAGGTAATCCATCATCAGGTACTGAATCATAAAGAAGTGTCTTACCCGTTCCATCTGTAGCATGTGAAAATAATTTGATGTCTTTACTGGTGCCACCATGGGTGTAATTTACGCCCATATGGTAGGTGCCGGCGGTTACGACATTTACGGTATAGATGGTATATTCTTGACCTTGAGCACCTGCGATAACCGCCCCGGTCGCGCCAGCTTCTATGTCAACGTCACTACCCGTTCGGATCGGATTGCCTTGTTCAGAACCGCCAGCGGATTTATCAAAGTAGGTTCCCATAACTCCAACTGGAATATCATCGGTGTCGTCATTAAAATTGGCACCATCTCCATTAGGGTCAGCAGCTAAAGCATCATAATGTTCCATTTCTATTTTAACAGGTGTTCCAACCGTCTCTCCAATTTGCGGAGTTTCGCCTTTATAGGCAACACCGAAGTATCCTTCTGGCTCTACTACATCCGCCTCGTCTAAAGTTAAAGTAAAGAAATCATATCTTGGACCAGCATCTAATTGAGTGAATTTAAGCAACAGAGGGCCTGCAGGCAAAGAGAAACTTCCCAAATTATCAGTAGTTACATACTCACCACCTGAAGCAGGTAATCCATCCACATCTAGTGTATTATAAAGGTCTATTCTATTCTCTCCATTGATATCGAATGACTCTAATCTAATGTCTTTACTGGTGCCACCATGGGTGTAATTTACGCCCATGTGGTAAGTTCCAGCCGTTACGATATTTACAGTATATACGGTAAATTCTTGACCTTGTCCTTTTGCGATTACAGCTCCAGTAGCACCAGCTTCGATGTCAACATCGCTTCCTGTTCTGATAGGATTGCCGTCAGGAGTTTCTGAGCCAGGAGATTTATCCCAGTAGGTTCCTCCTGCTGTGAGCGGAGCAGCAGCAGCACCATAGTTGGCGCCATCACCATTGGGATCAGAAGCTAACGCATCAAAATGTTCCATTTCTATTTTAACAGGTGTTCCAACGGTCTCTCCAATTTGCGGAGTTTCGCCTCTGTAGGCAACACCAGAGTATTGAGCCTGTGCTTGAAAAGCAAAAAGCATTAATACACAAAAGACAAAGTTTGTAAAATTGATTCTTTTCATAAAAGATGTTTTAAGTATTGTTTGAAGTAATAGTTTAATAATCAGAGTACCAATAGTTATTTTAAAAAGTAAAAATGTAGCTCAGGCACAGTCAAGCTGCACCTGAGCTTACATTACTCTCACTTTAATAAGGTTGATTTCGGACTGGATCGGCGATAATGTGACCGATACCATTTAAGAAAACGTAATTGTGTGCACGTACTCTTTCAAATTGTGAAGTAGCAGAAGAGGGTAGTGGAGCTGGCGCTTTATTGATATCAATCCGATAGCGGTCATCGCGCCGCATCACAATAATGCCATCATCACCAGGAATCAAGGTCTGAAAGATATAATTGACATTAAATTCAAATAGCGTGGGTACTTGCGCCACGTAGGTGGTTACGATATGATATTGTAATATGCGTTTTAGTTTATCTACGTCAGCGTTTTCCATCACTTCCGCTGGTGTTGCACCCTCCTCAATCGTTGGCGAACCCGTAACAATATCGATGATATCGCCGCCACCGTTAAATGCATTATTGTTGAGCAACAAATAAGTGCGCTCCTGCATATTTGGGTCATTATATTCATCTACCATTCCCGCTTTTTCAATTGCAGCAATCATATAATTAAATGACTCTCCAGCGATGCCGCCCTCTTCGTTGGGTTGAGTACGGGTGTTTAGCCATTCCCAAGCAGTTAGATCATCAAAAGGATCGTCTAAATCAACTTCGGGAACAAACTCAAATCCCTCTTGTAATTCCAAATCACAACTGGAAAATGCTATGGTCAAAGCCAATAAGGCCATGAGGGTATATTTTATATTTTTCATACGTATTTTATTTATAAATTTATATTGGTATTGGCGAACTAATTAATACCCACTATTTTGATCTAGTTGTGGATTTTCGATCAAGTGTTCATCGAAGATCGGGAACAATAAACGCTCTTCCGTTATCTGAACACCACCGGGTATAGTATCTAATATTGGATTCAATACTGCCATAGCTTTGTTCGTTCTTCGTAGATCCCACCATCTTTGGGCTTCGCCCAACAACTCTAATTGTCTTTCATCCAAAATATAGTTTTCTCTTTCGTCGGTAGTTGCTCCAAACTCCTCCATCGTCACCAATGGCAATTGTCGGGCAGCTCTGATTTCATTTACTAATTCGAATGCGCGCTCGGTGTTGCCTAGCTGATTTTCGGCTTCTGCTAATAACAATAATATACCAGCATACCGATAAAGTACAATATCGCTGTCGTCTAAATCCTGGTTGTAATTAGATTTGCTGTACTTAGCAAGTCTAGCCTCTCCGATCAATCTACTTCCAATACCTCCAATACCATCTTCGCGACAGAAATAATACCGCCAATCGCCATAAACCGTTTCCAGTACACCATCGCCATCATCATCTTTAGTCAAAATAGGGGGAGTATCAGGATATTTGTCCGCCCACTCCATGCTATCAATCGGGAACTTCTCTATCCACTTATTTTCTAAGGCTGGAGAAAGATAGAAAGAAGGTAAGCCAGCAAAGAACAAAGAAAAAATGCCCGAACGATTTGCTCTGGTCTGTCCAGGATTATCTCTTGGTTCATTAATATCGTAGCGGATAGACATCATTAACTCAGGACCAGTCATTACTTTACCTGGACCACCATCCTGAATATCGTTGATAAATAAATCCTGCCAAGCTTCTGGGCTAGTAACTAAGCTATACTCACCGGATGCTACAATTTTATCTAAGGCTTCTTTGGCACTGGCATAATCTTGCAACCACATATATACATCTGCTTGTAAAGCCCAAATCGTTGTCTGAGTAAATCTGTATTTATCGGCTACTAAGGTCATCAATTTACCTGCTTCTAGCATATCAGGAATGACCACATCATTCATGATGGTATTTCCATCTGTTTTTGGTCGGGCTAATTCTTGAGTAGAACTTTCCACTGGCTCGGTAAATAATGGCACTGCTCCCCAAACGCGTACCGCATCAAAGTAGAGATAGGCTCTTATCGCATAAGCTTCTGCCAACAAATTTTGGTCGAAGCTATTAATTTGGGGAATGTATTTAATAGCCAGATTGACTCGATTGACCGCAATGTAAAAATCACTCCAATCCAGTGCGGCACCATTTCCAGTATTTACGTCATTAAAGATGAGTTCCAAGTTATTGGCACTGGCAGATTCTGAGCCTCGGGAAAAGTTGTCGGCTCGAAACTCTCCCCACAAGTAGTGTTTAGTTCGATAAGTAGGTTGTAATGCATCATAAATAGCTGCTACTCCTAGAGCGGCATCTGCATTATTTTGCCAAAATCCTGCAGCACTAATTTCACTGATGGGTTGCTCGTCCAAAAGACCATCACAAGAGAAGGTTAAGAAGACAATAGTTATAAAAACGGGTAATAGACGGAGGTTTCTATTATATTTATATGTTATCATATTTCTGATATTTTAAATGAGTTAGTAAAGCGCAAAAAATAAGTTCGCTGTTTACGGTTACTAAACTTTGAAAGTTTAGTAACCGTAGCTTTTCAAATGATAAACTTATTTTTTATCGTTACTTAGATTACTAAGGCGATCATTATCGCAGTGAATTAAAGTTGAACGCGTAATCCAAAAATGACACTTCTTGAATTGGGGTAGCGCAAATTATCACGCCCAGGTTGTAATGCTGCCCCTCTAGAACCTAACTCTGGATTATAGCCAATGTAGTTTGTCCAAGTGGCGAAATCGTTGAAAGATGCATTGAGCGATATTTTTTCAATGCCTTTGATGTTATTCATTAATGATTTTGGTAAATCGTAATTCAACCGAACAAAACGCAATTTGATAAAGTCACCTTCGGAAACGAAGAAACTATTGGGTCGCTCGCGGTTTTGTGCTACGCGGTTTAATCTTGGATAAACAGTTATATCACCTTGTTCTCTCCATGCCCCTTCTATTCTATCTGGACCTGGCGTTTCGTTAGAAGAATTTAAGTCATTACGCAACTCGTCGTATCTTCTCCAGATGTCATTACCAAAGTTGTAATCAAACAGGAAGCTAAGTGAAAGACCTTTGTAGCTAAAAGTATTGGTCAATCCACCAAAAAATTCTGGCAATCCGTTACCAATGACTTGTTTGTCTTCTATGGTGATGTCAAAATCGTTATTGACATCATCCCAAATAATATCACCACCAACGAGCACCTGACCTGCATTCGTTAATTGATTAATCTCACCTGAATACGATTGTCCATTTAGGTTATAACTTTGAAATTCACCTTCGGTGTTAAAGACAGGCGTCAACAGAACACCATCGGGTGTATAAGCATTGGATTCATCGTATTGATAAACGCCTAGATTTTTAAATCCGAAGAGGTTACCAATGGGTTGTCCTTCTTCGATGATGTAATCTCCCGATTGGAAAGGCGTTCCGCCAGCCAATTGCGTCACTTCATTTTCTAAGAAACTAATATTGAAACTACTTTCCCATCGGAAGCCTTGGATATTGAGGATGGTCGCATCTAAGGCTAAATCAATACCTCGATTCTCCACCGAACCTACATTTTGGCGAATACTGTTAAAACCACTTTCTTCGGGTAGCGGCACACTAGCTAATAGGTCATCCGTCTGTTTTCTCCAAAGTTCAAATACGACATTGAAGCGATTTTGTAAAATACCTAAATTAAAACCGAGGTTAGTCGAAGTCGTACTTTCCCAGCTAATTCCAGCGTTTCCGAGCCGCGAAGGTGCTACGCCACTAATACCGTTATAGGTAAATCCAGGTGAATAAGTACTCGTAAAATCATAGTTGCCAATTCGCTCATTACCCGTTTCACCGTAGCTAAAGCGCAATAATAAATTAGAGATAAAAGGAAGACTTTCACTGATAAAGCTTTCATTACTCACCCGCCAACCGACAGTGAAAGATGGGAAAATACCGTATTTATTCTCATCACCGAAACGAGAAGAACCATCTCTACGGACAGTAGCCCCTAATAAATATTTATTACTAAAATCGTAGTTAAATCCACCAAATAGAGATACTAAGTTATGTCTTTCGTTGATAGTACCATTACTAACAGAAAGCGTTAGTGGATCAATATTATTGAAGGTCTGGACAGCATCCGAAACAAAATTTGCCTGAAGGTTAAACCCTTCTAAATAGTATCTCTGGGTTTGCATTCCCGCAAAAGCACTTACGCTATGCTTGCCAAAATCTTGAATATAATTCAGGAAGTTTTCTTGTTGTAGGTCATAAGTTAAGTTTCTTCTTTCTGCTCCTCTAGGGATTGGACTTCGGGGGTTTTGCGTTAAGGAGGGTTCGAAATCATTATCTAATCTATAGCGGAAGTTTACCCCCACGGTAGATTTGATTGACAAAGCTGGAAGTATTTTAAATTCAGCAAAGCTGAAAAACTGAGAACGGAAGTTGCGTGAGCGCAAGGTTCTTAGATTGGCTTCGGCTACTGGATTCTGTCGTCCTGCAATTTCTGGTGTGAATGAACCGTTTGGTTCAAAAACGGGGTAATAAGCAATCCGCTCTACCATTTGTTGGAAAACCTGATTCTCATTAAGACCGAGGCGATTCTCGAAAGATACATTGAGGTTCGTACCGACGCTTAGTCTTTCTACCGGTTTGAAATTCAATTTCAAGCGAGAATTTACCCGTTGATAGGAACTATTAATAATAACACCTTCTTGGTCTTGGAGACCTATGTTCCAATATACTTGAGTCTTCTCGCCCCCTCCACTAACTGCTATGTTGGCTTGATTTCTAATAGCGGTTCTAGTTACTAAGTCCTGCAGATCGTTGGAATTTCTGTTCAATAAACTTAAAGAATCTCTTTGCACAGGAGTCAAAGCCGTACTGTTATCTCTTCTGATATCCTCGTATTCAATTCTTTGTTTGGTATTGGACAGTGGTATTCCTCCAATTAAATCAGTAATGGCAGTATTAGCAGTTACTTCTAATTTAACTCCATTAGATGGACCTGATTTTGTCGTGATGATTACTACACCATTAGCTCCTCTGGAACCGTAGATGGCAGCAGTTGCACCGTCTTTTAAAACTTCCAGAGATTCAATATCATTGGGATCAATATTATCAATGTTTTCCAATTGTTGACCATCTACTACGAATAAGGGCGTAGTACCAGATGAGAAGGTAGAAACTCCGCGAATTTTAATGTCGAA
Source organism: Saprospiraceae bacterium (assembly GCA_045106545.1). Taxonomy (GTDB): domain Bacteria; phylum Bacteroidota; class Bacteroidia; order Chitinophagales; family Saprospiraceae; genus JBGCES01. The sequence goes on along the minus strand of JBGCES010000857.1, from coordinate 4,332 downwards.
ACCTGCACCAGGGCCACCATTAGTTGCAATCTGTACCCCAGCTAACCTACCCTGAACGGCATCAAAAGCGGATACCGGCGTATTCTGAACAATCTCTTCTGAATTAACAGAACTGATGGCACCTAATACTTTTTCTCTGGCAATAGGAGCGTAGCCGATAACAACGACTTCCGAAAGATTTATTCCTTCGGACATATTTACATCTACAACATTTGATGCTCCGATAGACATCTCCTGATCCTGATAACCAGTATAGCTAAATACCAATGTCTCCGAACCTTCTGGTATTTCAAGAGAATAGTTTCCATCAAAATCCGTAACTGTACCAGAACTCGTCCCTTTTACTAAAATACTCACTCCAATGAGTGGTTCCTCGTCTTCACCAGTGATCGTACCTGTAATTGTACGTTGAGCGAGAAGGCTACTACAAAATAGCAGCCCCATCACGAGCGAGCCTAATAATTTTGTTAGTTTACCAGATAGTTTTTTCTGTAAAATCATCTTCATAAGAGTAAAAATTAAGTTTATACAATTGTATTCATCTAGAACTTCAGCAACATTTTATCTTATTAAAATTATTAATATAAATAGAATTAACAAAAATGTTATGTTATTTCCCTTCTATCCATGCTGATTAATCAAATTTACTTTTTGACTTATTTTTTCCTATCCTGTGCTGTACTGTATGGTGAACTGATATAATTTTTGCCTTTGCTAGCTTTTGTCAATAGAAATACTCGTTGATGTATTTAATTTCGATATGAATTTTGTGCTAGGAGCTACTGATTGTTCTATTGCTGAACTTCTTGATAGTACTTGAATCATTTAAATTTTATAATTTTTAAAGGACTGATTGGCCCTTCTGGAATAACTTCAGGCGCGTGCCTCCCATGACTTTTTCCCATCGATTCCCATTTTAAAACATAGTTGACACTATCCTCTTCAGTTTGGGTGTTACCATCTCTCAAGTTTACGGACATTTTAGGGTGGTCAGTCAAACGGCTATGAATAGTTGGTGGATACTTTGGTTTGATGGCAATATTTTTATCAATCAATGTTAAAGTTTTAGGATCAATAATATATATCCCTGATTGATTATCGTCATTAGACCAACTGATTGTTAACCATCCCTCGTCAGTAAAACCATTTAAATTAAAACTCGCACCTTCCGACATTTTATCTCCACCACCGACAAATTCCCAACGGAAATTCCAATCACTGATTTTTTTAATCTGCCACGCGCCCTGCTCAAAGTGAGCCAAGTATAATTGCGTCAGCCCCTGCTCATCATATTTCAAATAGCTAATAAAAGGCTTATCGTTTTTATCCAAAATGATTTGATATTTCCCATTGTGCATCCCGCCTTTGGAAGGCGTTGGATCTACGATTAATTGTTCATCGTCTGGCGTGAGGGGAAGCTGAACAACCTTGCCTGCTGCATTTTTCCAGTTTTGTAAGTCTGGAGTAGTCGCATAACAAATTTGGTGAGAAGTGGCTACTTCTGGTGTCCACCGCCACATCCAGATATAATGAAAGTCACCTTTAGAATCTTTAACAAATCGGTGGTAGGCAGCACGGTCGTCATCTGCTTCAATACCAGCAAATAGAGGTTCATCCAAATAACGAATCCATGCTTTTGTTTTCGGATTGAATTGATTCACCAAAATATTTCCATTGCCACACGTTCCCGACCGATAGGAAAAATGTAGTTTTTCGTTTTTATCATAAAAAAACCTCGGATAAGTCACATCTGCTTCATCTTTGCTCACCATCTTATTGACTTCCACTAAGCTCTGAATATCGTAAGGACGAGTACTGCGAAAATAGACCAGCGGATTGACGTGCATATTACCACTTACGTGCAAATAGCCCATTTCATCAATACCTAAAGCAACGTAGTTGTGGGAGTCCCATTTCAGTTGATTGGGGAGTGTCTTTTTTTCCCAGCTTTTACTATTAATATTTCTGACCGCCACGGTCATCATTCGGTTTTTATCGTAGTAAGCCACAAACTGTTGATCCCCGACAGTCCGTAAGGCAAAAGACACCTTATTTGCTGCCCAGACCGAATCAATCAATAGTTCCTCAATAATGGTAGAACGCTGCTGATCCAGTATCTCATTATTGAACTGTTTTTGACCAAACAGCTGTAATGGTGTCTGTAAAAGAAACAGTAAGCATGTGCTGAATAAGAAAAGTTTGAAGTATTGCATAGGGCAAGTATTTATCGGTTTACTAACTACCTCAAAACTATTGATTCGAGTTTGCTTTGGCATCCTGTATTGTATGGTTTTGCTGGTTTGCCGTAGCAGTATAGTACAGGATAGAAATTATGTTATCAGGTAATAAATTTAGTTTTTAGAATTTTGATAATATAAGATCAAGAAAAATGAATACCTATAAAATAGCAGTTATTAACGGAGATGGAATTGGTCACGAGATCGTTCCAGCAGGGATGAAATTGGTACAAAAAGTTGCCGATAAGTATGGATTTAAAGTAGCCACCCAAAGCTTTCCTTATGGCGCAGGTTATTACAAGGAAACTGGACAATTCATGCCCGATAATGGCTTGGAAGCCTTGAAAGAATTTGACGCAATTTTCTTTGGGGCAGTGGGTTTACCCGATGTGGATGACCGTTTACCTTTTAAGGATTATACCAATAAGGTGAGAACTGTCTTTAAGCAATATGTCAATTATCGCCCCGTCAAATTGTGGCCCGGCATCAAAAGCCCTTTACGCAACAAGACCGAAAAGGACATTGACTTTGTCATTATCCGAGAAAATAACGAAGGTGAATTTGTCCAAAATGGACGGGTTTTGTATCCAGATCAACCAGAGGGTTTAGCCACTGACACGGCAATTTTTACCCGTAAGGGTATCGAACGGATCGCTCACTATGCGTTTCAATTGGCTCAAAAAAGACGAAAGCATTTAACGAATGTTACCAAATCAAATACGCTCATTTATACGCTTGGTTATTGGGATAAAGTAGTTGGGGAGGTGGCAGCTCAATACCCCGATGTGGAGTATCGCCCGATGTACGTAGATGCGGCTTCTGCTAACTTCGTTCTCCATCCAGAATATTTTGACGTGATTCTCACGACCAATATGATTGGCGATATTTTAAGTGATTTGGGTGGGGCGATTATGGGCAGTTTAGGTTTAGGTGGCAGTGGCAATATCAATCCCGAAAGAGAATATCCGAGTATGTTTGAACCCATTCATGGGTCTGCCCCCGACATTGCAGGCAAAGAAATTGCCAATCCAGTTGGTCAATTTTGGTCGGCTGCGCAGATGTTGGAACACTTAGGCGAAACCGCCGCCGCCGCTGACATTATGCAAGCAGTAGGACAAGTTACTCAACAAGGCATTGTAACCGTTGATTTGGGTGGAAAAGCGAGCACTAGCGAGATCACCAATGCAGTACTGACGGCGATGGAGGCATCTGTTTCCGTTTAAATTACTACTTAAAAACACATGTTCGATCCAACCAAATATCACACTCACGACTTAACACTACCTTATCAAAAAGAGATAGCTGGTTACGATTATGATATTGCCCGCACAGTAGAACAGGATGGTTGGAACGCCAGAACATTGCATTTATACTCGCACGCTGGAACGCACATGGATGCGCCGTGGCATTTCGGGATTGCGGGTGCTACGATAGACCAATTTACACCCGAACAGCTAATGGGGGAGGCTTGGGTAGTTTCTATTCCAATTCGAGTACCACAGCAATTATTGACGGTTGCGGATTTGGGCGCTGTTGCTACCTCATTGCAAGCGGGAGATAGCTTACTGTTGCGCACCAATTGGCATCAATTCCTGGGGCATTCGAAGTATCGGAATGAGTTACCGAGAATCAGTGAAGCATTAGCAGAGTGGTGCGTTCAACGGCAAGTAAAAATGCTGGGAGTAGAACCGCCTTCCGTGGCAGATGTGAACAATCTAGCAGAAGTTACGAGCATTCATCACATCTTATTGAAAGGTGCAGTGATCATTATTGAGGGCTTGGCTAATTTGCATCAAATTAAAAAAGAGAAAGTGTTTTTGATCGCTTTGCCTTTGAAAATTAAGGATGGAGATGGCGCACCAGCGAGAGTAATTGCCTTGGAAGAAAAAGGATAAATTAAAAAAATCATGCAAAACGAAATACTGGACAAAGATGCCCTATTTGCTACCTTAGCTCCCGCAAGGCAGTTGCCAGTATTATCGAAAATCCAACAACTTAGAAAAGATAGAATTGACACCATCATTGTCCTAGACGATGACCCTACAGGCACGCAAACGGTTTATGACCTACCCGTTTTAACCAACTGGGACGTAGC
>JBGCES010000856.1:0-4957 GCA_045106545.1 Saprospiraceae bacterium | reverse complement strand
CAAAGTTTTTATTTGACGCTGATTCTCTATGATTTTTATGATTCAAGCGGGTCTCCGCAATACTGCGGAGGGAGCTGTGAGCGACATAAGACCTACTTGAATCATAAAAATCTGCGTTTATCTGCGTCAAAAACTGTGTCTTTTGCAAAACTTTGTACAAGCCTAATTTAGAAATGACCATTTACTTCCTGAGGTTGCGAGCTCGCTGTGCTAAGTTGTTCTATATTTTTTAAAGAGTACAAAAAATACTTATTTCTAAATCGTTTAACTTTTTTTTTAACCAAAAGGAAGAATTAATTATTTTGATGTGCTCAGATTCGTTTTGCTCAAAAAAAAATTAAAAAAAGTAATTCACGTTATGTATTATGGACAGATTGGAAGTCCTTACTATTGATTATAAAATTGAGTTCACTCCGAAAACACTTAAATCGAAACACATAGGCGCATAGTTCACATAGTTTTATTTTTAAACAGTTGATATTCAACACTTTGTGCAACCTATGTTTTCTATGTGGCTATCCCGTTATTCAACGGGACAAGTTATGTTTTACTAAAAAATGTGTTTTCGGACTAGGCTCAAAATTGCTAATTTAAAATTAAAAAAAACTCTTTCTATTGATGCGTATTACAAAAATATTTCTGTTTTTCTTATGCTTCCACCAACTTGCGGTAGCACAAAACCATACTCCAGTTTTAAGTGACTTATCTGGTGAAGAGTTACGGAATAAACTGGTAGAAGATTTCAAACCAGCTACTGTTTTAAATTCTTCTGGTGCTAAAGATTTTCTATACGGCTATGTTGAAAATCGCAATGATAGTGTGCGCTGCGTCTATTCTGGACATACCCTTTATCTACCGCCAAATGTTGATCCTTCCGTTGCTATGTATATGAATAATAGTCCTGATGGGATAAATTTAGAGCATACTTATCCGCGTAGTAAGGGCGCAGGAGGCGGGAATGCAGTGTCGGATTTGCACCACTTATTTCCGACCCGAATACCTGTAAATGAATCCAGAGGTAACTTTCCATTTGGTGAGATAGCGGATAATCAAACGACTAACTGGTTTCTGGGAAATCAAACGCAGAGTAATCCACCGAATACTAATATTGATGCTTACAGTGAGCAGATCAATGGCAAATTTGAACCGCGAGAAGACCATAAGGGTAATGTTGCGAGAGCGATGTTTTACTTCTATACGATGTACGAAAGTGAAGCGTTAGCAGCGGATGCTAATTTTTTTGAAAGTCAAAGAGAGATATTGTGTGAATGGCATAATTTAGATCCTGTTGACCAAGCGGAGTGGGAGCGAACGTACCGCGTTGCTGAATCTCAAAGTAATTTACCAAATCCGTTTATTTTGGATTGTTCTTTAGCCAATCGGACTTATTGTCCAAATACGCCTTGCTCTATTTCTACTAATACGATGGAAGAGGAAGTGACAGCGATTAACATTTATCCAAATCCAGTTACAGATGTAGTAAGAATCGAAGCGGATGGAGATTTACAGATTCAAGTATTTGATTCGATTGGAAAGCTTTTCTATGAAAATACTGCGCTAAATACCACAGTGATAGATTTTAGTTCGTTTCCGAAAAATGTTTATTTTATAAGTGTTAATAATCAGGTGTATAAGGTGGTTAAGTAAGTGCTATGATAGAATTAGTGAATGATAATATGAATTAATTAGCTGATTATCAGCCTATTATAATTCTACTATTCTGCTTAGTTTTAATAGAAAATATAAAAGAGTGATTGAATGGCAAAGCCTGATTCAATCACTCCTTTATACGATTTATGGTAGCGAGTGGTTAATCAAAACCACTCGCTATATTTTTTTATTGCCCAATCGTTGGCGCAGCCGCTTCGCAAACATCATTGACCACAACGGTCAAGGCTTGTGAATCCGTATTACTACCTGCATCCGTAACAATGACCGTCACTTCGTATTCGTTATCCGTTGGGCCCGCTTGTTGCGGATCTTCAAAATTTGGTGCTGTTTTGAACGCTAAATTTCCGTTGGCATTAATTTCAAATAGGGCAGCATCGGCTCCGCCTAGGGAATAGGCTAAACCACTACCTTCACTATTGATATCATCATTGGTATTAATATCTACAATAGCGGTTAAATTTTCATCAAGACTCTCAGTAGCAGTTGCATTGCTGCTATTATTGGCAATGGTTGGGGCTTCGTCTTCATTGGTAACTGTAATAGTAATGGTTTGGTTAGAACAACTAGAGCCGCTATCACAAACTTGTACTTCGACTTGATACACATTGTCTGTATTGCCATCATTTGGATTTTCAAAGTCAGGTGTAGCAACGAAAGTTATTTCACCTGTTGCAGCAACGATGTCAAAATCAGCTCCATCAAGTGAATTCACTAAAGAGTAAGTCAGACCACTGCCTTCACTATCATTATCATCGGAACTATTGATATCAAAGGAAAAACTACCATTATTTTCAACAGTACTAGCTGTATTACCAGAGTTAATAGTTGGGGGTTGATTGGGTAAAATGGTAATGGACAATTCTTGCTCGTCGATTTCCCCACTCATATCTCTAACTTGGATCACAAGAACGTAAACATTATCCATCCCATCGTCTTGCGGATTATTAATATCAGGAGGATTGTTAAAAGTCAACGCGCCCGTATTGGCATCAATGCTTAATAAGCTAGCATCAGCGCCACCGTTAATTTTCCAAGTTAAACCACCGCCATTTTCGGTTTCACCTTCGGGGTCGGTCGCGTTGTAATCAATAACTGTAGTCGTTTGACCCGTCCCCGCAGAAGCGGCAAAAGTAGCAGCACTACTTCCATTGGTGATTTCGGGGCGCATATTACCTAAAATACGCCAGTTGACTTCACCATTGTTATTTGGATAGGCGTTGAGTACATCCGTGATACCTGCATTAACAGGACCAAAATTTAGATTATCCGTATCCACTGCGTCATCCAGACCATCCGCATCTGCATCGTTCATGGCTAATACAATTTCAATTTCTATACTATCGTTTGTACCTGCACCATCTGAATCTACATCGAGGTAATCAGGAATTAGATCCATATCGGTATCTACAGGAATAAGTCCATTGTTTTCATCATATGCCATGTTAAGACCATTGGGAAATACGTCAGCTCCTGGTGGAATGTATCCCGTAGTACTTTGAGCTTCAATATTATCTGGAATACCGTCGTTATCACTATCCAAATCCAGTTCATCTACGATGCCATCCATATCCGAATCCCCGTTCGTACCGGGCAACGCATTCGCCACTTCGACGGAATTGTAAATACCATCACCATCGGCATCGCAATCATTTATATTTCTTACCATATCACCATCTAGATCACCCAAACTCATATTACCTGGGAGTAGGTAAGATTCATCTACTTTACCACCAAATACGGTCAATCCAATGGGTTCGGTATTTTCTACCGTATATACCGCACCAGCAGCGAGAGTAACTTGTGCCCATGATAGATCCGTATTAGGTACTGCTACCCAAGTTGGAGCGGGAGAGATCGCTGCACCATTTACGGTTACATCACCTGTTGCAGTGGTAGTCGTTACCATCAGCAGGTTATTGGCAAAGTTAGGTTGTGACTTAAAAATGTGCTTTTTGAGCCAAATCTCACGCGATGGTACCATACCAAAGGCAGGGTCAAAACCAGGACCAGTAGCACCATTCGTCTGATTACCAGTAGCATACTGGGCAACTTGAATTTTTTTATCATTGGTCGTAAAATGTTCAATTACTGTTGGATTAGCAATCGCAGCACTTGTCCAAAATTGTCCTTTGTTTAGGGTCGCTACTTGTGTACCATTGCGGATGACATTTGTACCATCTTCACCAGCAACTACCCGCAGCATTTGTCCATCAGCAGGTAAAGGCGGAACAACATATTCGTCACTCCAATCAAATACAGGTAACATTTGTTCTACTATGTAATCACATGTACCAATTGCAGTGGGTACATTAGCACAATTCGCACTACCAAAAACTGCCACTGGACGATCACTATCTACTTTTGTACCAGTTAGATCACCTGTGCTAGGATCCATTACTACATATACTTGCCCTTCGTTTAAAGTAGCAGTATGCATTGTACCATTTGGACGTGTAACTGTGATATTCGTATTGTCTTTTGATGCCACAATGGAGGCTTGGGATGCAAACGTAGCATTGATACCATTGTAAGTAATTACATAATATTCCGTTCCCAAGCCAGTTACTGGATAACTGAGAAAGCCTTCCGTCGTAAATTGTTTTTCGTTGACTACATAGACCGAAATGTCATTATCCCCCGTAATCAATATACCTTTATTGAGAGTTGTTTGATTACCTGTTACTTGAATAGCAGTAGAAGGTAAATCCACTTCAAAGAAACCATTTGCTGGGATTGTATAGTCTATCTGTGTAAAACTGTTATCAAGTATAGAAATACTTCCCTTAGTTCCTGCTGCTCCAACGATATTAAAGTGGACGTCTGGTGCACCTCCAGCAGTATTTGCAGGTACCGTCAGCCAGTACCTACGGCCACCGTTACTAATGAATCCTTCACAATTAGGATCCATTGGCGCATAACTTTTCGTAGTTTTTATATGAGTCTCTGCAGGAGGATCAGTTGGAGGGTCTGTATCAAAAGTACTAAAGCTAGTCAATGTTAATACCACCAGTAGAGAAACTCCAAACTTAGTCAATATATTAAATGGTATTGCTACCAGGTTGGTAGCTTGAATTAAGTTATGAATACAATTTGCCTTCATTACTATTATTTTAATGATTATTCTGCACATAGTTGAGATGCTCAATGCTAAGTTATTAGGCAGAATTAGACATAAGTTATTTTTTTTGAGATTCCCCAAAATCATCAAATAACTTCCTTTCTATCAGTTACTTTGCTGATTTCAGTAAATCAAAGTAACTTATATCTAATTGTTATCCGCCACTTA
>JBGCES010000855.1:0-10012 GCA_045106545.1 Saprospiraceae bacterium | reverse complement strand
CTTTTTTTCATACGCTAAATAATCTTGAAAACTAGGAATATCACTAACGTTTTCCAGATCATTATTCAGGGCTTTTTGATAAAAACCAGCGAGGGTTTGAAACAGCACCGTCAATGACCAGCCATCCGTAAATAAGTGGTGTTGATTGAAAAACCAGACGTAATGTGTAGGAGATAATTTTAATAAAGCACTACTGAAATTGCAGCGATTTAAATCTAAAATCTGCGTTGTGTGCTGCGTTAGCCAAGCTTTTACTTGCTCTGCTTGCTCCGTTGCATTAGAAAGGTCGATTATTGGAAAAGAGAAATCAACCTGCGGTAAAATTTGCTGACGCGGAACGCCATTCTTTACGGTTACAATTGTTCGTAGCACTTCGCTTTTTGCTACTAAAGTTTGGAAAGCCAACTGGAATGCTGCTTCGTCAATTGCTCCCTGCAAATCAAACCGCATCGCCATATTGTACATCGGCGTTTCCCGATCCAACATCTGTCCCGCCCAAATCAAGGTCTGACTTTGGGTTAAATCGTAAATCGGCAATTGCTCTGGTAACTGCATTACTTCTGTTTTTGTAGCTCTTGTAGGTAGCTCGTCATCGCGTCCACGGTCATAAAGTTATCCAACGTCAAGTCTTCGGGCGGTATCGCCAATTGAAATTTTTCTTCTAAAAAGCTGACTAAATTCATCACGCTAAGGGAATCTAATAAGCCTGACGTCAGTAGATCTTCGTCTGTGGTTAGTCCGTCTTCGAGTGGTTCTTGCAGTAATTCTTGTTCGATATAATTGATAATCGTTTGTTGCATTTCGTATGAAATTTATTTAAATTTTGCATTTACGTCCAATGGCGGCTTGCCCCATTGTCTTAATGGTTTTAAAATCAATGGGGCAAGCCACCATTGGATAAACCGTTTCCTCCGTTTTGCAAAAATTGTCAAAAAACCAAGATTTTTCTAGGTAATCGCTCCCTTAATATCCCTTTGGTTCATGAGTTATGAACTTGAAGTTGCTTCAAATCAATCTTTCCCGTAGCCGTTCGTGGCAATTGTTCCACTATTCTAACTTGCTGTGGCACAGCGTACCACAGAAGTTTTTGTTTTAAAAATTGCATAATCTCTTGCTGCTCCAGGGTCGTACCTTTTTTTAATAAAACACTAGCAGCTAAGCTGTTTTCTCCTTCCGCATCAAGTATCGTATAAACTGCTGCTTCGGCAATTGCTTCGTGTTGGAGTAAAGTATTAGTTATTTCATCCAATTCTACGCGATAGCCACGCGTTTTGATTTGCCGATCTTTGCGCCCGTAGAAGGTCAAATTTCCATCAGCTTGCAAACTGACTAAATCGCCCGTGCGATAAAATTTTGCAACGCAGGAATCATTCATTTTTTTAAATAAAAATACTTTTTCATTCAAATCTGGACGGTTCCAGTAACCTTGCATTAAAGTGGACGAACGTACTAATAATTCGCCTTTTTCGGAATTATTTACGACTTCATCTTCGTCGTTTAGAATCAAAATCTCAGTATTATTCCAAGTTTGTCCGATAGAAATGGGGCGGTCATATTTGGGCGGTGAATGTAGAAAAAAATTGGTGCAAACATTGGTTTCCGTAGGGCCGTAAGCGTTGCAAAAAGTAGCCTGTGGCAACGTCTGCATCGTAGCACGTAGATGTTTCGTCGGGAATAATTCACCTGCGAAAATGACCAAGCGCAAAGCAGGAAGTTTTCGCTCCGCTAATTTGCCGCGTTCTAACATTTGCCGCAGTGCCAAAGGCACAGAATACCAAACTGTGATATTTTCTTTTTCCAATAATTCCGCTAAACTGACAGGCATTTTTACGTGCGCCTCAGAAGCGATAATCGTTGACGCCCCCACCAGAGAGGCAGCAAAATAGCCAAGTGTTGAAATATCAAAATAGATCGGCGCATGATTTCCAATTACGTCTTTTTCCGTTAAATCATAAGTTTCTATCGCTAATTTGGCGTAAGCCAATCCACTCCGATGCGTATGCAAAATGCCTTTCGGCGTTCCAGTCGAACCAGAAGTGTATAATATATAAGCAGGATCGTCTTCTAGAATAGGAATATCAATTGAATCAATCTCTTGTGTATAAACTTCTGCCCAAGTGAGCGTCGCAACGGGTAACTCAATGGGCGAACCAATGACTAAGGTTAAACTGTTTTGTATTTTAAATAATGGTCGCAAACGCCTGCGCTGTCCTGCATTCGTCAGCAATATTTTGATTTGACATTCAGCTAAAATAAAGTTGATGCGTTCGTTTGGTTGCTGTGGATTGATGGGTACATAAATTGCTCCCGCCGCCATGATTCCGTACATCGCCACTGCCGTTTCCAGCGAACGCGCCATAAAAATCCCCACACAATCGCCTTTTTTTACGCCCGATTGTCGCAGCACACTAGCTAGCTGCTGAACTTGTTGCGCTAATTCGCCATAACTCACTTCTTCCCGCAAACAACGAAAGGCAACCTTAGCGGGAAACCGCTGCGCTGCTTGTTGAATGCTTTGTGGTAGATTGTGAATGGTGTTCATGTAAAAAATAGTGTGAAAGTGGTTTGATGGTTGTTTGGAAGTAGTTCTAAGGTTGTCACTTTTGATTATCAAATTACGACCGTACTAAGTCGTATAATAGGAACACGGATTGAACAGATTGGACGAGATTTACGCGGATATTTTATTAGAAATCTGTGTTCATCCGTTAAATCATGTTAAATCCGTGTTCCTATCATTTCTGCTTGGCAAACTTCGTACAGCTTTGATTATCAAATGCCCATCAATCGAGCAATAATATTCCTTTGAATATCTGATGTTCCTGCATACAAAATCCCGCCAACGGCATCGCGCAAATGTCGCTCTACGCCATATTCGGTCAAATAGCCTTTCGCACCGTGAGAACGAATTGCATCTAAACTAGAAGCCACAAAACTTTCCCCCAAATGCAATTTTAACATGGCGGCTTCCAACATGGCAGACTTACCATTTTGCTTGAGCCACGCTACTTTATAGAGTAATAACCTTGCCGTTTCTAGTCGCAGTTTCATATCAGCGATGCGATTAGAGACGGATTGGAATTTTCCGATGGATTGCCCGAATTGCTTGCGCTTTTTTACGTAAGTAATCGTTTCTTCCAGTTGGCGTTCCATCGTACCCAACTGACTCGCTAAAATGCAGCAGCGATCGTACTCCAAGGAATGATTCATAATACTAAATCCTGCGCCTTCTTTTCCTAATCGGTTTTCCTCAGGAATCAAACAATTTTCTAATGCCAATTCACCGATGGGAACCGAACGTAGTCCCATTTTGGTTTGCATGGTTTTTTGGTGCAAACCCAACGTTCCTTTTTCTACTAAAAAAGCCGTCACGCCCCATTTTCCTGCTTTGGGATTAGTGCTGGCAAATAGCAAAATCAAATCGGCAATTGGAGCTAAAGTAATATAGCACTTTGCTCCATTGAGCAAATAGCCACCATCTACTTTTTCGGCAGTCATTTGGAGTTGATACACGTCAGAGCCCGCATCTGGTTCGGTCAGCGCGTGTGCAGCAATCGATTTTCCAGATGTTAGCGCAGGTAAATATTTTTCGCGTTGAGCGTCGGTTCCAAAATGGGCGAGCGGCATTTGTACCGTCCACATTTGGGCGTTCAATGCCAGTGCGAGTCCGCCATCTTTGCACCCATAACCAAATCCTTCCATTGCCAATACCGCTTCGATAATGTCTGGTTGCTCATGTTTTCCACCATATTTTTTCGCTACCGATAGACCTTGAATCCCAAAATCGGCACATTTTTGCCAAGCTGCACGCGGGAAAGTGCTAGTTTCGTCCGTTTCGATGGGATCGAAATCCAATTCTTGTTCGGCGAACTCCGTTACTGCTTTTCTATAAGCTAATAAACTTGGTGCGATGGAAAAATCCATGATGTCAATAATGTAAAATGTAAAATGTAAAACTCAAAATATAAAAGTAAGCTTACATTGTACAGCATTTAAAATTTATAGCTCAAATTAGCTTTTAAGAAAAAAGGCGTACCAGGCGTAAAGTGAATTTCTTCTACGGAAGTAGGCTCAAATTGCAAACGAGATTCGGTCGCAAATTGGGTTTCGTTCCATTCTTGATTCAATACATTTTCAATATTTAAACCTAAACCAAACCGTTTCCATTCGTAACTCACATTTATATCGGTAATAAAATAGCCTTCGGCGACGATGCTATTGTCTTCATTGGCAGGTCGATTACCGATCCAGCGATAATTGATACCAGCAACGAAATTTTTACTGATATAAGAGAATCCACCAGTGGAAGTCAAATCAGGTGCTAAGGGAATAAAGTTATTTCCTTCTGGGTCATCTACACTGCGCGCGAAAGCGTAATTAAAATCTGCATTGGCGAAGAAATTATTCGCTAACTGCCAGCGAAAACCAACATCTACGCCCATCCGTCGCGTACGTCCACTGGGTTCTACGATTCCTGCGTCACCCACATAAACAAATTCTTGCTGTAAAAATAAATACCACAGAGCGGCATTCACTACGAGACGTTTCCGGGGTTTAAAAATCGTTCCTAAATCTGCTCCGTAAGCGGCTGGCAATATTTGTTGCTCCGATCCTGCAACAACTACGCGGGTATCATTGGAATGAAAACCAACACCCGATTTTGCAAATAACTGCACCGAAGGACTAGCATTATAGATGACATTGAACTTTGGGCTTACAATTGGCTTGAAAGCACTCTTGCGCTCAAATAATGTTTGTAAATCATCTACATAATTAAATTTGAACAAGTCAAAACGCAAACCCGGCTGAATCAGCCAATTGTTCTTTTCAAAATCTGCACTAACAAAACCAAATAGATTCGTTTCATCCACATCTCCCAAAGCGATGTTTTCCAGCGTGGTCTGCCGATTTTTGGTTCTTGCTAGAGTATTATTATCCACATTATCGTGTCGAAAACCAACACCAGCTTGCAGCAATGTTGCTACGTCTTCAAATAAGTACGTAGAATGATTCCATTCGCTCTGCGCACCAAATAATTCACGTTCTTCGTATTGGCGAATTTGGTCAGCATTGTCGGGATCTTCCAGAAAGAAGGTAAAATTTGAGAAAAGCTCAAAATCATATTGGGAGTAGAAAACAGTAGTTTTAAAGTAAGTGTCTTCATCTAACATTCGATTAAAATTAATCGAAAGATTGGTTCTCGAAGTCTGTCCGCCTTCCGTGTCGTCAACCGCTCCAAATCGTCCAATCAAACCTGCATCTACGGCGCGTTGAGGTACTTGCCCTGACGCATCCCATTTACTGGTAAAGTGAGAAGCGAGAAAGGAAATATTATTCTGTGGAGAAATTTCACCGTTATATTTAAACAAGAAATTCTGGCGACTAAAATTTTGTGGCGAGTCAAACGGCCCATCAGATAACAAAAATTCGGAGGCAAGATAAGCATGGTGATTTTCAGTATTCAATACATCTAACATTGCCATTGTACGAAATGTATTAAATTGTCCTACTTCCAGCTTAATTAGCGATTCATCTAAACGGTCTTTCGTCTGCATAGCGACATAACCCGCCGTATTAAAATTACCCTTATCTGCATAATAAGGTCCTTTTCCGAAATCAATAAATTCTACCGTTTCTGGAATAACGAAGTGCAAATCAGCGTAGCCTTGTCCATGTGCATGGGAAACCATATTGACAGGTAGTCCATCTACAGAAAGAGTAACATCCGTTCCGTGATCAATATCAAATCCACGTAGAAATATCTGTTCTGCTTTTCCACCACCTGCGTGTTGCCCAATGAACAAACCTGGTACTTTAGTAAGAATTTCTTGCGAAGAATTAACTGGATTGAGTCGCATATTAATGTCCGAAAGCAAATTCGTTTTTTTGACATTCTGTCCAACGACTATTTCTTCAATTTGAAAAATAGTTTCTTTCAAAAGAATCTTTATCTCTGAATCCAGATCCCGAACAATCAGTTGACTACCTTCATAACCTAAATGAACGACCTCTAGTGTATCGCCGATATTAACTTCTTTTAGTAGGAATTGTCCAACCTCGTTGGTATGAGCGTGCTTGTCGGTACTTATATTGAGTACATAAGCACCGACGATTGGATCATTTTGTGTGTCGAGTACTTTGCCAGAGATGTCTTGACTCCATGAAAAAATGGAAAAACTCATTAGCAAGTTTAATAATAAATAGCGTTTTGTCATTTTTTAGCTTATGAAATTTTAGACTTTAATTTTTTTCAAGTGGCATACTAAACATGCTACTATTTATAATTTGTAATTATTTTGAAAATATGAGGATTGGAGTCGGTCTATAATTAGGATGGGGAAAAGTAAGTTAACTCAAGTAGCTATATTTTTTCTAAAAATTCTGTTGATTTATGCTTTGTACACTTCTAGTATACCTACTTTGATCAACTAAAATTATGATAAGGCACTTTACATACGTAGTTAGCGAGTATTTTGGATCTTTCTTATAGTAAATGAATTCTTAGAAATTTAGCTTGTAAAAATTTGTGAACAAAAATCCAACGTAAATTTTTTCTCGTATATAACTTTCGAGTGTTTAAAACCGGCGGCAAACTAAGACAAAAAAATGAACGTTAGCAAAAGTTTCACGACAAATTCGTCTGAAATTCCGCGCGTTTGTTAATTCTCTGACTTCTTGTAATATTAAAAAGCGAAATTTGTTTCTTTTAAATTCCTTATGTTGCGCCTCCAAATAATTAGATTAGAATCAATAACCTCCCAAAAATTGCGAACTATTCTTTTGTTATTAAATCAATAAAATTAATCATTATCATTCTACATAAATTACGTTCGATATTTACCCACGCAGAACAATTTAAATTTGCAAAATTACTGGTAGCAATTTTGGTAATGGGTTTTCTAGAGGTAATCGGTATTGCTTCCATTCTTCCCTTTATGGAATTGTTGGCAAAGCCCGATGCCATTGAACAAAGTACGTTACTTACGCGTGTTTATGAATTCTTTGAATTTTCCTCTCCGCGAGCAATGCTTATCGCTTCGGGCGTAGCAGTCATCGTACTGATTACGATCTCCAATTTGTTTGGCGCATTGACAGTTTGGTTACAATTCAACTACTCTTGGCAAGCCGCACATAGCCTTGCCACGCGCTTATTACGCACTTATTTGCGCAAACCGTATAGCTATTTTCTAAATAAAAATAGCGCGGAACTCAAAGCCTACTTAGTTGCAGAAGTACACGGGCTAACTACGGGTGTATTAATTCCTTTTATTGAATTAATCTCACGCGGAGTCGTCGCTGCCGTAATTTTTGGATTATTATTATGGGTGGATTTCAAAGTTGCCATAACGATGGCAATTGTATTGGGTGGAGCATATTTAGCGATATATTTTTCTCAAAAACAGTTATTAAAAAGCCTTGGAGAACTAAGAATTGAAAAAAATTTACTCCGATATAAAACCCTCAATGAGTTACTGACGGGCATCAAAACGGTTAAATCTTCAAATACTCAACCTTACTTTTACGAGCGTTACGAAACGGCTTCGGAAGCATTCACGAGTGTACAGCCAAAGGTGAGTATGATAATGGCTGCGCCGCGTTTTTTCTTAGAAATATTTGCTTTTGGGAGCATTTTAGGAGTGACTTTATACCTATTTATTCAAGGTGGGAATATTCAAGTCGCACTACCGCGTCTGACGCTTTATGCAGTAGCGGGTTATCGACTTTTACCTGCGCTACAACGGGCATTTATCGCCGCTTCCAGAATCAAGCACTTCATGCCCGCCTTAGAAAAATTGCAACCTGATTTGGCAAATTGCCTAGAAGTAGAAGCATTAAAACCCAATGCGGTAACTCCTCTACCCTTCCGAAATGAGTTTTGTTTTGAGGGCGTGTATTTTCAGTATGAAAACACAGAACACCCCGTCTTAAAAGATCTCAATTTGCAGATTGAAAAAGGCAATATCGTTGCATTTGTCGGTTCTACGGGCGCAGGAAAAACCACCCTGATTGATTTAATGGTCGGATTATTGCCTCCCACTACAGGAGCAATTTCGATTGATAATAAATTGTTAGAAAAAGATAATTTAACCGCTTGGCAGCAACAGATTGCCTATGTGCCACAAGATGTTTTTCTTTTTGATGACTCCATTGCGCGCAATATTGCAATGGGAAAAAAAGACAACGAGATTGATCAGCAATGCCTCGAAATGGCGACTAAGATGGCGGACATTTATGATTTTATCCAAACAGAATTACCCTTAGGTTTTGGTACGAATATCGGCGAGCGCGGTGTGAAATTAAGCGGTGGACAGCGACAGCGGATTGGACTCGCGCGAGCCCTTTATCGCCAACCTTCGGTTTTGGTTTTAGATGAAGCGACGAGCGCATTGGATACGATTACGGAAAAGAATATCATCGATTCACTCCGTAATTTACCCAAGAATATGACCATTATTCTGATTGCACACCGCTTATCGACGGTCAAACATGCTAACATAATTTATCTACTAGAACAAGGAGAAATCGTGGAGCAAGGTACTTATGAGTCGCTGAAGAGTGCGAGTACTGCCTTTCGGGAAATGGTAAAGTTGTCCTAGAAGAAATTTATTTTAAATATCAAAACGAACTAAGTTAACCACAACATGAATTTTAAGTCATTTCCATCTTTTCTGATTCTATTCCTTCTTTTTCTACCCGTATTGACGCAGGCGCACGAGCCCGATCACTCCTATTTGTATATGCGTATTTACGGTGACGCGATGGGCGGACGCGTAGAAGTAACTGGAGAGGATATCAATCGTATTTTTAATCTGAATATCAACGAAGAACTGCAAGACGATGAGGTAGATTTATTTTTGCCTCAGCTACACGAGTACATTCGTAAAAATGTCAAGTTTTCTGCCGACGGCGTCAACTACCCGATTCGCTTCGTCGAGCCTGATATTCTATCACTCAATGAAACAATAGATTTTTTCCGCTGTCATTTTGAATTAGATAATGTACCCGCTGAATTGCCCGAACAGTTGAAGATCGATTACAATATGTTCTTCCAAGAAATCGAAACGCAAAAAGGGGTTTTGATTATTGAGTACAACTGGAAAGCGGGAATTATTAATAACCAAGCCTTAATTTCTAACGTCTTTGACCGCGGCAATACGAGTACAACGCTTACACTAGCAGATAAAGGGATTTTAAAAGGATTTTGGGCATTGGTCAAACTCGGCGTTTGGCACATTTGGATTGGTTTAGACCACATCTTATTTATTGTCGCGTTGATTTTACCTGCCGTTGTCCGTCGGCGAGAAGAGTACGCGGCGGAAGGTGTTTTTGATGATTCCTATTCGACGCAATGGTTTCCAGTAGATAAATTCGGTCCCGCCTTCGGATATATTTTAAAAATCGTCACTTTCTTTACGATTGCGCACTCGATCACTTTGGCGTTAGCCGCTTTAGAGATTGTCAATTTGCCTTCGCGTTGGGTCGAAACAACAATTGCGTTTTCTATCGCACTCGCTGCTTTTCATAATATCCGACCCATCTTTAAGGCACGAGAATGGTTAATTGCTTTCGTGTTTGGTTTATTTCACGGCTTTGGTTTTGCGAGTGTTTTAGGCGAGAAAGGATTGAGTGGCGATTTTATGGTACTCTCGCTTTTAGGTTTTAACGTTGGTGTTGAAGTTGGACAAATATTGATTATCTGTCTCATTTTCCCCATTCTATTTTTACTCCGTAAACAAAAAATCTATCCCAAAATCATTCTCTTCGGTTCAATTGCGTTGATTTTTATTGCGATGTACTGGACGATTGAGCGCGGATTGGATGTGGATTTGCCGCTAGGGGCGTATTTCTGGAAGGTTTATAATGCCATCTTTGGTTCGTAAGGGATAGGAATGCCCACGGATTTGACGGATCCAACGGATTTTTGCAGGTCGTGAGCGACAAAGCTTTTTTGCCGCTCACGACCTAGTTGAATCAATTAAATCCGTTTTATCCGTGGCCATTCCTACCTAAT
>JBGCES010000854.1:0-9298 GCA_045106545.1 Saprospiraceae bacterium | reverse complement strand
AAAAATCATAGAGAATCAGCGTCAAATAAAAACTTTGTACAGTCCTAAATAAAAACCATTCATTCAGCAAAATCACCATTTGAAAAAATGTAAATTTATTTTCTCGGCATTTCTAATAAATAATCGCATGGTACGATAGGCAAAAAAGTCCGTCACAATCTTCATATCGTACCATGCGATTGCTCATTTAGTTGATATTCCGATCCTATCCACAATCCTCTTTTCTCATTTGACATTCTATATAGTTTTATGTAATTTGTTGCATTATTCAGCAAACTTATAATACAATGAAGAGGTATTTGGCACAACTCCTTGCCGACATCGATTATGTTAGAGAGCATCCTCCTCAAATTTACCGAGAGGCAGAAGAAGATATCTTTGAATGGCTGCCGCCCGATGAAGATGAGCAGCAGGCACCCAAGAAAACTATTGAGGAATGGACGGGCATTAAACAGTATGCCTTACCTCCAGCAGATCGGCTCAAAGATCGCCAGCTTTCCGTCTTATTAGAATCGCTAAAAGAGCTACTCGCCGTTTATAATTGTCACTTCGTCTTACTCGTTGAAGTTCCTGAACGCATTCAGTATCAAGCATTACGGCGGGGTTGGTTTCAAATCAGCCCCATGACGCGTTTCCATGAGCATCATTTTAGCTTTTGTAATAAAGAAGAAAATGAAACGGGCTGTCATTTAGGAAACGAATATTGCCATTGCCGAATTATTGATGAAATGTTTCCGAAATCTTACACTGAAGAAGAATGGACAGAAGCAGATGAAGAACGCTTCTGGAATCGGCAAAACGACCGTAAACGGGATGAAGGAAGTTGGTTATTTGATTTAGATGATGATGAGTTTTAATAAAAAATCACCTATTCTACCTGATTTCTAATTCAACTTATTAAAAAACATTATATTTTTCTTAATTTTACTATCATATTTGGATACAAAATCAGGCAAAATTTTTGCTGTAATAAAATTCTAATCCATACAAAGTAGCCTGTTTTTACCTCCCATTGCCCACATCACGTTTATTTGCCACATCTATTCCTTTTTTCCATCAACTGAATCACTCAGCACGACAACAACATGAATCAAAAGACGCTCACTCTTGCTTATTCTACTGATAATCAATCATTTGCCGACACCATCACAGCTGATCTACAAAGAGTCAATTATCAAATAAAATCGATTCCTTGTTCGACAGCGGAAGGTTTGCAAGCTGCCGTTGCTAATGAGCAAAATGCTATTATTCTACTGATCAGTGATAACTTTTTGAAATCTACGGACTGCATGCACCAGTCTCTGGGAACACTACGGCAATTAAACGAGCAAAAACAGTTTTTACCAGTAATCGTAGATGGTCAATACGTGGAAGATGGCGCAATTAAGACTGTACCTACTACTTTTGAACGGGTGAGTAACGTGATTCAATATATGAATTATTGGCAGGATGCTTACCTTGCCTTGCGCCGTGAAAAAAGACACGCAGATGAAGTAGAAGGAACAGCTTTTGAAGAAAAGCTAAAACGAGTACGTACGATTTCATCTGAAGTAGGCGAATTTTTACGCTATTTGCGCAATACCAATTACGTAGATTTTACAACTTTAAAAAATAGCCACTACGAAGGTATCTTTCGCTTGGTCAATGATCAAACAGCTTTCTATGAATATAAGCAACTGGGAGCGACCGCAGTAGAATCAGAGCAAGAGCAAGTAATTGAAACCAGCATTCCTACTCCTCCAGTTGTGCCAACCATAGAAACACCTATCGCCGTTGAGGTAAATACACCAGAAACACCGATAGAAGAGGAAATCTCAATAGCAGAAGTTATAGAAATAGCACCAGAACCTCCAGTAGAAACTGTGATTCCAGCTGGCGCATTATTAGTAGATGAATTAGTAGAAGAAGAGATTTCGGATCATGCATCACTGCCCGCAGAAGCAATCGAAAAGGGAATTGAAGCGGGCGCGAGTAATGGTGTATTAGCGGCTTTCCATGAAGGAATGGAGCAAACTGAAGAGATCGTTGAAATAGTAGAAGAACCAGTGGAAGCTGAAGAAACATTAGCCAATTTTGATGTTGCTAGTATTCCTGGAATGGATCAAATCACGGCTCGTACCAGCGAAACCATTACTGCGCAAGCGGAAACAGCTTCTTCTAATTACTCAAATGGACATACCGAAACCAATTTAGAAGATCTCTTAGGTCCAGCTACTTCTATTCCTTCCGTAGTACCTTCTGTTTCCACTAATTTAGAGGCAATTATCAACGAAACCGTCGCCGAAGAAAACCCTGAAATAATCGAAATAGCGACAACGGAAGAAGAAGAGGTCATCGACATTAATGACATTTTCGCGGAGCCTACACCAGTAGAGCCGGTCGAAAGTACTCCCATCGTAAATGGTTCAGCAACCATTGAATCATTAGTCTCACAACAAATAGAGGATCTAAGCGATGATTCAAGCTCAGTTGAAACCGAAATTTCCACGGAAATCGAGCCAGAATTACCTGCTACTTTGGAGCAAATGATTGGATCTGATGAAGAAGTAAGCCCAGAAAAAGAACAAATTGACTTAGATGGAATTTTAGCCGCGACTGAAGAAGCAATTGCTTCCGAAGCAGCTGCAATAGAAGATCCTGCCCCCATTGAGGTAGTTTACGATTGGTCGGAAATGGCAATAGAAAGCGCCGCTTTAGGTGCAACCTTGAGCAATTTACCTACTGACTTTGCCATCACTTCTACGCCGCTTCCAATCCGCCCTGAAGTTGCGATAGCGCAAGCACAAGAGCATATTGCTAATGGACAAATAGAAGATGGAATTCATCTTTTTCAAACAACGATAAGTCGTCATTCTGCCAATACGGATCTCCGTTACCAATACGCTTTAGCATTAATCGAAGAACAGAATGATTTTGCAGAAGCGCAACACCAATTAGAGACTTTACTAACTACGGATAGTAATAATGTTGCCGCTCATTTCAAACTTGCAGAGCTAGCTGAAATGCAAGGCGAGATGGTAGCAGCAAAAGCAAATTATACAAAAGTAGCGACTTTAGATCCTGATTATCAGCAAATTAACTATCGGTTAGGCATGGTCAATTTGACTCAACCAGAAGATAGTAATTTGGAAGCAGCAAAATATTTTAAAACTGCTATTCAGAAGGATCCTCAATTCGCAGATGGGTATTATCAACTTGCATTATTGTTGAAAAACTACGCAAAAAAGCCAGCTAAAGCAGCTAAGTTTTTTGAAAAAGCCTTGCAAGTTGATGCAAAACATCCATTTGCAGCCTATGATTTAGCAGATACACAACAGGCACTTGGAAACCACGCCGAAGCTGCCGCTGCTTACGCCAAAGCCATTGTTATTCATCCCGATCTACGGACAGATGATAAGGATAAAATTTACTTACCAAGTGAGTTAAACGAACAAAGTGAATTAATCGCTGCACAAGAAGAAATTGCCCGCCTTAAAGCTATTATTGCCGAACGTGGTACCGTAGCAGTGCAGCAAACAGAACAAGTTCCAACACAGGAAAAAGTAACTGAACCTAGTAAAACGATTCTAATCACGGGTGCTACTTCGGGTATTGGTCGCGCGACTGCGGAACTGTTTGCGCAAGAAGGCTATCGTTTAATCATTACGGGACGCCGCGCAGAACGCTTAGCGGAACTCAAAACCCGTTTTGCCGATGAGTACAATAACGAAATCCAAACGCTACATTTCGATGTGCGCAACATGGAAGCGGTAAAAACGGCACTGGAACAACTTGACGACGAGTGGCGACAAATTGATATTTTGATTAATAATGCGGGTTTGGCAAGTGGTTTTGCTCCGATTCATGCGGGTGATTTAGAGGATTGGGAACGCATGATTGATACCAACCTCAAAGGGTTGTTATACATGACTCGCGCTATAACGCCACACATGGTAGAACGCCGCAGCGGACACGTGATCAATATTGGATCAATCGCGGGTAAATACGCTTATCCCAATGGCAATGTTTACAATGCAACTAAATTTGCAGTAGATGGGTTGACCCAAGCGATGCGTTTGGATTTATATCCGCACAATATTCGGGTAAGTCAAGTCGCGCCTGGACATGTGGAGGAAACAGAGTTTGCGCTAGTACGCTTTCACGGCGATGCGGATCGCGCTAAGATTTACGAAGACTTCAAGCCAATTACATCGAGTGATGTTGCAGAGACCATTTATTTTATTGCTACTCGCCCTGCGCATGTGAATGTGCAAGATGTTTTGATTATGGGAACGCAACAAGGCGGCGCAACTTTTATTGACCGTAGTGGAAGGTAAAGAGGGTGGTTTATTCCATAATTCTACGGAACAGGTCTTGTTGAATTGTTTATACGCGTCGCGGTGTAAAATTGTAAAATTGACAAATGGTGAAATTATGCGCTAATACTCACAATAATTACAATTTCACCATTGCACAATTGTTGGTGAAATAACTTTTTTATCCCGTAGAATATATAGCCTTTCATAATTTTCAAGACGCTCGCGGATAAACAACTAAAAGTTCAACCCTTTCTCACTTCTTTATACCAAATTTCGCCATCCGCGAACTCAAGGTATTTGGGTGCATGCCTAATAACTCTGCTGCTCCACCAGCACCTGATATTTTTCCATTAGCGCGTTCAATTGCAGCTTTAATATGCTGTATTTCAATTTCTTCCAAGGTTAAGAAGCGACCGCTTTGGGCATCCCGTTTGCTCAAATCAGCCTTAGGCGGATGCCAGCTATCCAGTTCCAGTGCATCACCAAAACTCGTAATCATAAATCGCTCTACAATATTTTCTAGTTCGCGAATGTTTCCAGGCCAGTCGTAGGCTTGTAATTTTTTCAAAGTAGCCGCAGGAATTTTGTGGATACGGCGTCCAATATTGGATTCGTATTTTTTAAGAAAATGCTGTACCAGCGCAGGAATATCCTCTTTGCGTTCCCGCAATGGCGGATTAATCACGGGGAAGACATTGAGTCGATAAAACAAATCTTCGCGGAATTTTTTATCTGCGATCTCCTTTTCCAATTGACGATTCGTTGCCGCCAGTACGCGTACATTTACTTTGATAGTCTCCGAACCGCCGAGGCGTTCAAACTCTCCTTCTTGCAATACCCGCAATAGTTTAGATTGTAAATCCAAAGGCATTTCACCAATTTCATCCAAAAATATTGTCCCACTATTTGCCATTTCAAACCGTCCTGCACGGCGACTCGTCGCCCCCGTAAACGCTCCTTTTTCATGACCAAATAATTCACTCTCGATCAGAGTAGCTGGCAAAGCAGCACAATTAACTTTGATAAATGGCTGATCTTTACGTTGGCTAAAGTTATGTAATGCTCTCGCCATCAGTTCTTTCCCAGTACCAGACTCGCCCCGAATCAAAACGGTCGTATTCGTAGTGGCGACCTTAGTGATCGTTTGCAAAAGTTGCTGAAATTGGGGGCTACTCGTTATAATTTCATCAAATTGTTGAGCTTGATCCAATTCAGCACGGAGATAGCTGTTTTCGGCGGCGAGTGTTTCATTGGCAACGGCAAGTTCCTGAATGAGTTGTTGATTATCGCGTCTTAATTGATACACTTCGAGCGCGTTTTCCATCGTCTGCTTCATCTCTTCTTCGCGCCACGGCTTCGACATAAACTGATAAATTCCAACCTCATTAACGGCTCGGACGATCACGTTCATTTCGCTATAACCTGTCAAGATGATTCGCAGCGGTTCGGGATATTTTTTGATGACTTTTTTAAAAAATTCAATCCCAGATAAGCCCGCCATTCGCTGATCCGAGATAATCAGATCTACAGGTTGTTCTGCCAAAACATCTAATCCCTCAAAAGCAGATCGCGCCGTATGAATTTTATAATCCCACTTAAACGTTGCCTTAAAAGTGCGCAAGTTTTGGGGCTCATCATCAACGTATAGAATTGTATATTTCTTATTACTCATTGATAGTGTTCAACAATTTACTAGAAGGTGTATTTTGTCCGTCAAGATAGTATTTTGGATAGATTTTGACGATATGTCGTCGTAATTAATGAATAAATTTGTCCGCCTTCATAGATATAATCCAAATAATTTTGCGGACTTGCTATTTTTTGTAGTAGATTTGTAGTAAGAGTTTACTAATATTACTATTTACAACACTATTAGATTTAATTTTTTCTATACGATCTTTGACACAAACAAATAAAAATTACTTTTCCTAAAGCGTTTCTAATCCAAGAAACGCTTTTTTTGTGTTACTCCTTTTTTAATCTTACCTTGTTTATTGTTTTTATATTTTATCCACTTGCTTTTTTATTTACTAGTTCGCTTGCATCCAGTTAGATCTACACCACTTTTGTACATTTTCCATAACTAAGAATAACTCTATCTCAGACGAGTATTACTCTTCTAGAAAATAATGACAAAATGACAACTACAGAAGAACTAAAGATTTTTGGAACTTTGATTGCGCGTACTTCGCGCGTTATTCGTCTCAGCTTCACTCAAGCTTTTCGGGAACATGATTTAGATATTACTCCTGAACAGTGGGTTATTTTGGACAAGTTGTATCAAGATAATGGACTTTCGCAGACGGAACTTGCCAGCGATAGTTTTAAAAACGCTCCTACGGTTTCGCGAATTATTGATTTGTTGTGTGATAAAAAATTGACGGAACGACAACGCTTCAAGAACGATCGTCGCCGTTATAAGATTTTCCTCACTCCTACTGGCAAAACACTCGTAGAAAAAGCATTACCTATCGTTGCAGATTTACGTACACAAGGCTGGCAAGGATTATCTGAAGCGGATTATACTGGTTTTCAACGCATTATGAATCAAATTTTCAAGAATTTTGCTGAGAAATAAACCGTTTAAAGCCGCCGAAATACTTAAGTGACGAAGACAAAATAAATAAAAAATTTATCTATGAATAATCCTTTTCACCTCGCTTTCCCAGTTACTGATCTGACCAAAACACGTGCTTTCTACGAGAATTTATTAGGTTGCGAAATCGGTCGGACATCCGAACGCTGGATTGATTTTAATTTCTTTGGACACCAATTGAGTGCGCACCTCGTTGACCAGACGGCTACGGATGAACCTACCAATCACGTAGATGGTAAAAACGTCCCCGTCAAGCATTTCGGGGCAATTCTAGCATGGGAACAATGGGAACAACTCGCCGAGAAATTACGTGCAGTAGGAACGGATTTTATCATCGAACCTTACATTCGTTTTAAAGGAGAAGTCGGGGAACAAGCAACTATGTTTTTCCTCGATCCGAGTGGAAATGCAATTGAGTTCAAATCTTTTAAGGACTTCGATCAGATTTTTGCTAAGTAAAGGAGTAGGAAAAAAACACCTTATAACTTGCTCAAACCTGGGCAGCAATTCTTGTTTTTATCCTTTGCTTTTTTACGGCGTTTCCCGTTTTTGTATTCAACAACTGCGGCGGTTGGCGCGCGATGAATAACCATGCTTTCAACGTAACGTTCTAACGATTCTACGGAAGTAAAATTTTGAGCAAGAATACAGTAGCCATACTGTCCATCGGTCAATTTATCATAAAATATTTTACCAAATTGTTGGAAAATAATGTGATCCCGCGCTAGTGGTCGCTCCGTTTGTAGTAATTCGATGATGTAACCGTTATAATCCGCAGGAAGGCGTTTATGAAATTGACCATAATAGTGAGCGATCTCTTTTTGAGTGGTAACCAATGGTGTTTTTTCATCTTCTTCTAAGGTGAAGACCTGAACATCGGAAACTTCTACCTGATCAACACTAGCGGTCTGAGCAATAGTACAAAAAGGACTTAATAGAATGGATAGTAAAAATAAAAAGTTACGAATCACAGAATAGGGA
This sequence comes from Saprospiraceae bacterium, assembly GCA_045106545.1. Classification (GTDB taxonomy): domain Bacteria; phylum Bacteroidota; class Bacteroidia; order Chitinophagales; family Saprospiraceae; genus JBGCES01. The sequence goes on along the minus strand of JBGCES010000854.1, from coordinate 1,423 downwards.
TTTTATATTTTTAAAATGTAAATATAAAATATTTTTTATATATTCTGTAAAATCACAAGAGCCTTTGGCGGTTAACCAAAGGCTCTCGGATAATTTCTTATTATAATTTGTTGTAACAAATGAGCCTATTTTGAATCAGGCTGTTTTTCTAATAAGATGGATACAAATACGGCGGCAACCATAAAGGCAACGCCAATTAGGTAAAACTGTTCCATAGTGTAATCGTGTGTTTATATTAGTGCTTCAAAAATAATATTATACAAATATTAAAAAATAAATTGTAAAAATCCCTATAAACACTCGTTTTCTCCTAAATAAATGCCACTTACGTTAAAAAACAGCCCGCTTACCAGTTTATTTATTGTTGAAATTAAATATAAATTTAATGTGTTATGTGGCAATTTAATGTTTAGCCACTATTTCTTAAATTTCAGTAATTCCACTCAATCCACTTTTATCACTACTTTTCCTACCGTTTTCCCAGATGCAAATAGACGAATGGCATCAGGTAACGCACTAAACGAAAACTCATGTCCAACGTACGGCTTACCTATATCCAACTGGCTAATTTCTTGTAACATTTCGTGCATAATATGCGATCGCTCGTAAAGATGGATGAGATTGAAACCCAAAACGCCCTTGTTTTCTTCGATCATCATTTGCGGATCAATTTTCGGGCGCGTGAGAAATTTATAAATTAACTTGAACGGATTAGGACGATCAACAGGCGTAGCATAACGCGCTGATCCATAGACCACCATTCGTCGCATCGGAGCTAACTCTTCATAACCAATTTTTAATACCTCGCCACCAATACATTCCATTACCAAATCTAACTCGCGTCCGTCAAGCGCATTTTGCAACTGCTGCCTAAAGTCCTTCCCGCGCACAATCGCAGCATCATACCCTAGTTCATTTTGAATAAAATCTACTTTCTTTGGGCTGCCCGTCGTACCAATAGTGAACGCCGCAAATTTTTTGGCAATGCGATTGGCTAAAATTCCTACTCCACCCGCTGCTGAATGAATCAAAACGGTATAATTTTTCTGCATATCGCCCAATTTTACCATCGCGTAATAAGCAGTTAGTACTTGCACTAAATAGGCTGCCCCGATTGAGAAATCCCAATCTGCAGGCAATGGAATAACGTAGCGCGAATCAATGTTGAGGTGTGTCGTATATGCACCAAAGCGGGTAATTCCCATTACGCGGTCGCCTACTTTGACGTTGGTGACATTCTTCCCTACTTTTTCAATCACGCCCGCATATTCTAAACCTGGTATAAAAAAGCCTTCAGGTGTTGCGGAATATAAGCCCCAAATCGCAAAGATGTCAGCAAAGTTCAGCCCAATCGCTTTCACTTGCACCGTCACTTCATCAGCCGCTGGATCAGATAGATTTTCGTGAACAATTTTTAGGTTAT
>JBGCES010000853.1:0-16059 GCA_045106545.1 Saprospiraceae bacterium | reverse complement strand
GAACGGAACAAAGGGAGTGATGATCGGTATTGTTGATAAAAAAATCACCGAAACACCTTTTAGTAAAGCGACTAAACACCACCAGGCGATTAATCCGATGCTGTTGGAATTAGTGGATATTTTATCGTAAGTTATTGGGCGAAATTAGACACAAGTTATTTTTTAATATTTTCCACAATTTCCTCATAACTTTCTTTTAATCAGCTACTTAGCCAATTTTAGAAAATCTAAATAACTGGCACTACGGTGAAAAGTGTGGGTTGCGTGAAAAGTGCTTAGATTTGTAAGATGGAACTTACAAATTTCTATGCACAAATACTTGGCATCAAATTACCATGGCAAATAAGTGATGCAAAAATTGACTCTTCAGACAAAAGTGTCCATATCACCGTGTCACATGGCAGTGGGAGTAAATTTCCTTGCAAACATTGCCAAAACTTATGTCCTGTACACGATCACGGTAAATTACGGACTTGGCGTCATTTAGATACTTGTGATCATTACACCTATTTACATGCTAGTGTCCCTCGGATAAAATGTCTGGAACATGGTGTTTGTACGATTGAACCAAGTTGGTCAAGAGCGAATAGCCGTTTCACCTTACAATTTGAAAGCTTCATTATTGATACGTTACAATCTACTCAGGTACGCTCGCGGTCTGCCTTACAATTACGCGTTTCAGTAGAACAGCTTAAACGCATCCAAAAGCAAGCAGTAGAACGTGGTTTATCCGCACGTAAAAATGGGAAAAGCAATTCATTTTATATCGTTCGCCATGTTTGTATTGATGAAAAAAGTCTATTCACAGGCCATCATTACGTATCTATACTTTACAACGGACAAACAGGGTCAGTGCTAGAAGTAGTCGAACACCGAACTCAAGATGCGGCTCAAGAAGCGTTCACCAAATTGGGTGAATATGTTGATTTGCAAAGCGTTCAAGTCGTGACGATGGATATGTGGCGTGCCTTTTTTAATGCGGCTAAAATCTGTGTTCCTCAAGCTGATATTGTCCATGACCGATTTCATTTAGCACAATACTTAAATAATGCAGTCGATATTACCCGTAGAGCAGAAAACAAAAAATTGCGTACTCAAAATGACGACCGCTTAAAAGGAACGAAGTACATCTGGTTGAAAAATCCTAATAATCTAACGGACAAACAACAACAAATGTATGATCGATTAATCGATGACCAAGAATTGAAAACAGTAAAAGCATGGACAATAAAAGAGAATTTTAAAAAGTTTTTTGACACCAAAGACGAGCAAGAAGCAACCAATTTTTTCAACAATTGGGTTAAAAGTGTTGAGGCAATTGACAATAAATCGCTTTTAAAGGTGGTAAAAACGTTTAAAAATCATCTACAAGGCTTAATTGATTATACGAAGCATCGCGTTACTAACGCAATGGCAGAGTCGGTTAATACAGCAATTCAACAGGTCAAATCTAAAGCACGTGGATTTAAATCGGCTCAAGCTTTTCGCATTGCCATTTTGTTTCATTTGGGTGCATTAGACCTATACCCATAGTTTTCACCATAGTGCCTTTAATGTTATTAAAAAACCAGCCTTTGGGAATGGAATCCCAACTCATAATTCTCCATTTTTAATTCTCAATTCATCAAATCTGCCCCAACACCGTCGGATCCTTAATCTTCCCATCCTCCGCCAACAACAGCACCTTACTCAACACCTCCGCCGTCTTCGGATCGTCATCCGCGAAGGGCAAAAACAGCCGCCCGCGATGCTGCGAATGGACGGGTAAAATGGAGAGGTAGCCGCCGGGCATTTTGTGTACTGTACCGCTGCCGAGGTGAATGGAATAATCGCCTAATTCGCCTTTGATCAGAACGTGGCGATCTTTGAGCGTCAAGTTGCTAAAACCGAGCAAACGCGACGTTTCTTCTACCATCACGCGGCGCATTTCGATGGTCGAATGACTCGCTTCGGGGTCAACGCCACCCGCGTGAGCGACACTGACAACTAAGTCCACATCGCGCATCACTTCGCTAAAAATAAGTGGCGAAATATCGGTAAACGGTAGGTTCTGATAACTGTCGCGACGGGAGAAACTGACCGTTTCTAAAGTCGGTGCTTCTACGTCGGCGGGCGTAAACCAATCTGCCATGGCGTAGAGGCGCACTACCAAATTTTCGCGGTGATACACCTTACGTAAACCTTCATCATAGTCGGCAGTCCAACCACGCGTTTTGAGTAGCGCGACGGTCTTTTGCGGTTGCACTTGATGCCCATCGTAACGCCGCGAAATATTGCCAACTGCCAATTCATCTGCCGTTGGCAAATAGAGTTCCCGAAAGATTTGTTTAAATGGCTGAATCCGTTTTTGCTCAAAGCAATCCCGCTGCAAATCTGACCAATAACCGCTGGCGTGTAAATCGGTGCAGTGGGCTACCCGCACTTGGAGGACAGACATTCCTGTCTGTCTAACCTCACTTTGCAACTCCACCCGCTCTCCATTCGGCAACTCCAATCCACCATTCCGAAAATACCCCAACCGCTTCCCATCACTTCCATCCACCACCAAAACCAACTCTCGCAACATCGGCGCAACCACAGGATGTTTAAACAAATCCGTAATCTCCGTTGCCGTAAATACATCGCCGCGACACATCGCTTCTTCTAATGCTTTACGCGTACGCTTATGCTGATCGCGTAAGGTTTTTTGGAAGGTTTTTAATTGTAAAATGGCTTTGTCTTTGCGCAATTTAGCGGGAATAGATTTGAGTTCCTTATCACCTTTTTTAATCCACAAATGCGCTTTGCCCAATTCGTCAATATTTAAGCCAACGGTCACTTCGCCGCTGGTTACGGGCTTGGCTTGCTCCATAATTTGCTGTGCTGTTTTCGCCTCCATCGCCCAAGTTAAACGAATCGGATCGCTGTAACCCGCCGTGCGTGCGAGGTTGTCCATGCCGATGCGAACCGATAGTTTCTCACTCGCTTGTTTTTGCGCGCCAAACTGCCGTGATTCCTTCAAAAACTGCTGTAATAATTGATAACGTTTCAATAAATCGCTCTCTGCATTGCGTTTGCTCAATGGAATCAAACCCAACGCCCGCACGTAGTCCTGACGGCGTTTTTCTTTCACTACTTTAGTCGCTTCCCGTAATTTCAAACCGCCCATCATCGCATCCGCAAAAATCTGGGCGCGTCGATGTCCCGCGCCGTCGCTGACGTACTTTGCTGCTTCGTAAAGCATCATCCACCGCGACTTTTTTAACTGTCGATATGCCGATTGAAACCAATCTACATCCACCGCGCCGTCTACCAAATCCTGTGCTTGCAAAGGTGTGTACAAACTCATCTCCGTCACCCATTTTTCCTCCACGGCATAACCCGATTCTTTCGTATGCGCATGTAGCCACCACACACCTTCCGTCAGCCCTTTCCAACCTAAATTGGCTTGCACAAATTTCAACCATTGCGGGGAATACATGGCAACTTCAATCAAGCGTTCGTCGCTCAATTTTAGCTCTTTGACCATCGCGTCAAAGGCAGCTTGGGAGTCTTCCGCAGCGGGATGAGTCACTTTTAAAAGATGGGAGAGCGAGACTTTTTTATTGGGTTCGCCGCTGTAGGAATAATAGTAGCCGCGATACAGTTTTTCTTTGCTCATCGCTTTAAGAATGCGACCTAAATTGGTGACGCCTTCTGCCCGTTGGATAACAATCGCGATTTTGGAAAAAGGTGTGGGACTATCGCCGCGTTGCGTCTCGATTTCGAGGATGCGATTCACGACGGGCGTGAGTAATTGCTGCGCGATGGGCAGGGTCGGATCTTTCTGCCAATTTTTTAAAGTTTTGGGATTAGTTAAGGAACGTAATGCGTCTTCGCTCACTAACAATTTTTCGATAAAATCGTGGGTATTGATGAAATCATTTTTACTATTATCGCTGCTTTGAATCGCAGTGAGGTAAATTCTTAAAGACGCTTTGTAATTATCTTTTTGATCGGGGGCAGTGCGATAAGCCCATTCGCGTAGTGACCACAGACGGAATAGCTGGGTAGGTTCGACTGACATTTTTTGCAAATTGAGTTGCTTTACCCAATAGTGCAGATAGCTGTGATCGCGCCAAGTTTCCTTGATGCGGTAATCGCCATATTTTAAATTTAATAAATCGGCAGGAATAGAAGCATAAAATGATTCATTTAAATCTAAGCAGAAAAGAATGAAATCAGCAGGGCGTTTCCAATGGGACAAACGGGTGATAATTAATTCTAAGTTGTTTTCTGTTTTCCATTCATCATCGGGTAATTTTATTTGTGGTACAATGGTCGAGCGTAATTTTTTGACCGCTTCAGGCAAATCTCGTAAACTGTAATCATTATTAGCATCAAGTGCGAAATCAAGTAAGGCTAATTCATGGGTAGTGAATCCTGTTTCGTTGAGCCATGCTAACCAAGTATCTGCCAACGGAAGTAGGCGAAACCATTCTTCGGGAGAGAGTTTTTCATTTTCTTCATAGGAATAATAACGGGTTTGCTGTATGCCGTTTCCTAGTAAAATTTTCTCTTTGCTACCATCGCCATTGGTTACTTCATATTCATAATCTTTGTGTTGCTGAATATGATTATTGAGCGAGATAAGTGATTTGTTAAGTGGCTGAATATCAATGGAATAGATGTTATCTGTGACCTCCTTTTTATACAAATTAGGAAACCATTTTTCCAATTGATCCGCACTAATTTTATTGACTGGATCTTTTACTTTTGTCAACTGTTGTGGATCATACAAACCATAGCCGTTCGCTGCGGTATAGCGTTGTTCTTGTTCTACCAATTGCTCGACTAAAACCTGCTCTTTCGCCGCAATTTTAGGACGTTCTCTAAAAGTAGCAGCCAGTTGTTGCACTTGATTTGTAGCTCGTTTTTCCTTTTTTAACCGCAATAAAATATCCAAACCTGCAAGTCGCTGTGGTTGACTTTTAGCTTGCAGTAAACGTTGGGCGGAAGCCAAGATTTCAGTTTCTTTGAGATTTAATAATAACTCAATAATACCCCGTCGCAGGTCTGCACTTTTGCGCGTCAGTAATCCTTCTACTTGTTCGATTTCTGCGGCTTGCAGCTTCATTTTTTTAACCGCGTCCAGAGCGTTGCGGCGTACCCATTCACCGCGATCGGCGAAAGCTTTGAGGGCAAATTGGCGCGTTGCGGGTGTGTCTTTAAATGTCTTTTCGTCCAGTAGCCAATTAGTCAACGATTCGCGATTGCTGAGTGCCATTTGATCAAAAAGCGGCAGGAGTTGCAGGGCTTGTTCCTCGTTAGCTACGGAAATAGCGAGCCGCATTGTTTGTTCCTGACTAAGGGTTAAATCAAACCAGTTGAATACTTTGCCCTTGCTTTCGTATTTTTTCTCAGGCAGGCGTTGCCAGACTTGCAAGAAGTCACTAAAAAGCTCCGAATGCTGCTTGTCCACAAAGTGGAAATTGATCAGGGTGTAAGCAACAATATCTTGATTTTCTGAATGTAAAAATGAACGTGCTAACTCAATTTGTTGATCATAAACGGCGGTCTGCGCAAGGAAGTAGAGCGTGGTCATTTGTTTCGCGGGTTTACCCGTTTCCAATAGTTGTTGAACCAAAGGAAACGTCTGGAATACATCATGACAACCGACTGCCCAAAGCGCGACATAAACTTCTAAATTATCTTTGCTTTTAATGCCTTTTTCTGCCGTTTCTGGCGCACGTAAATATTGCAAACCTAACTCCAAGATGCGTTTCAAAGTCGCTGGTTTTGCCGCTTCCCAATTCATGCCTTGCCACACATCCAAAGCGCGCACCACCGAACTAAAACGCAATAATTTATGCTCCAAAATCACTTCCATCAACTGCATCTGCGCTGATAAATGCGTTTCATCCAAACACTCTAGAACCGTTTGGCGCAAGCCTTCTTGTCGCTGCGCTGCCAGTAGTAATTTAATCACCGCTTCCCAGCCGTCTGGATGATCATGAATCAATAAAGATTTGATGACTGTCCGACTGACCCGCGCTACATCATCGCGGTCGTAAACGGTATCTAATTGGGCATTAAAAACGGCTTTACCCGTCTCGTCATTCACTTGCATCGCACCTGCAAATAGGTATTCCCAATCAGGTTCGGGATAGTCGTGGCAGTATTCACGGTAACGCGCGTAGGTCGCTAAATCAAAATCATATTTGAATTGCTTTACTAAATTCACGAGCCATTCCACTTGCTTTCCCTTAAACAAATCGGGACGATTTGGTGCGCGAAAGGAACGGCGCAAATAGCCTGTTTGATACATCAACTTGGTTTGTAAATGCCAACCTGCTAGAACATGCGGCGCATATTCGCCGAAGATGATTGGCAATACATCGGGGTAATGTTCTGTCCAAGCATTTTCAACAAAAAGTAGCTGCTCCACTTCCTTGCGTAGTGCTTCGCGTCTTTCTTGCGTTTTAGTATAGTTATCCTCTATTTGGTGATATGCTGCGATTTGATTGAGTAGTAATAATGCCAAACGGCGTTGCGGCGCGGGGAGTTTGGCGGCGCGGTCGGCGCGTACTTTTTTGAATTCGGAAGTGAATAAATGGGCTTTGAGAAATTTTTTAGCTTGCTCTTGGGTGATCATAACTTTAAGTTTGAAATGAATTGGTTTTCATCCCCCTTTGAAGGGGGGCGGGGGGGATGTTAGGTTAGCTGTGAATGCTGTTTTTACGTATACACATCCCCCTAGCCCCCTTCAAAGGGGGAATTACATTAGTGCTTCGATTAAAAATATGGTCAATAGTAACCGCCAACTAAGGCGACTAATCGCAGAAACATCAATTGTGAACTAGACTGCAAAGACACGGCATCATTGAGTAATTCGATCTTCTGTTCATCAATAAATACCAAAAATAACCCGTCTTCGTAGGCTTGCCAAGCATTTTCGATGGCTTTTTGCACTTTTACGGTTGTTTTATTATAATTATCGCCAAAGCTGACTTTGCCCGTTGCGGCGCGTTCCATCAGTTCGTTAGGTTGTAGAAACGGTAAAATGTTCGGTTCGTTGCGTTGTTCATTAAAAGTCGTGACTTGCTGTTCGACGATGACGGCGATGAGTTCGCGGAGGGTAGGCGTTGCGGATAGTGTATGGGGTAAAGTTAAAGGAACGGCATTCAGCGTTGGACGTTTTTTGCCGAGTTGTTTGACTGTGAGTTGGATGGTTGTAGTGGACATTTGCAAAGGTGTTTTCAGCTATTAAATTTGAATATGGTGTAAAGATAAAAATAATTTAATCAATTTGGTTAAATTATAACTTATTTGATTGTATTGTTTTTAACAATTACTATGACTTTTTAAAATAAACAGCAAATTGTCCTCCATCTGCTTGATAACTTTACGTGCTTACAACTACAACTAATTCCCTTTTTACTAACTTACCGTTGAATGATAAAGTAGTGTTCGATTTTTAATTATGGTAGAAAAATGAATTCAATGGAAAAATCACACTTTAAAACAAGTTTTTTCAAGTGGTAACTTTCGATTCAATGTCGTTAAGAAAATCTACGAAGTAGATGAACTATGAATAACCGTGGGTGCAACCCACGGTGGTGAAACAAATGTATTTTGCAACCCCAGCGGGGTTGAACTTATGTGAAGTTTGACTCCTCCAGAGTCATAAATGGAATATTGCTGCTATTTTTCCGCAGGTTGCACCTGCGGCTATTCATGGTTTGTTCCCTTCAGGAACACTAGACGCGCGCTAGGTTGACGATATTCAACATCCTGTAATACCTTGACTTTTAGCGAACTCAAACCTCAAAACCCAAAACCCATAAACCAAAATTATTAATAGTAACGTAAATTTTATGCTAAAAATATTCCGAAAAGTTCGTCAAGAGCTATTTGCTAGTGGTTTGACTAAGAGTAGGGGAGCGCGGGTACGTAAATACTTGCTCTACGCGATGGGTGAGATTATTTTGGTCGTTATTGGCATTCTGATCGCTTTGCAATTTAATAACCAAAATACGCGGAATAGCACTTTTCAAAAACAAGAAAATCACCTGCGGTTGATTGTCGGCGAAATGAAAAATAACCTCAATGCGCTACGCGAAGAAGAGGAAAATTTAGAAACACTTATCAATAGTCAGCGATTATTGATCAACCTGATGAATAGTGATACGGCTATGGTTGCCGTAAACGAAAACGACTTGTCTGGATTGTTATTGTTGCCGATGTCGCGTGAAATTTCGGTGCATTACGAAAGCGGAGCGTTGACGGAATTGCTCGCATCGGGCGGTTTGAAAGATATTAAAAATGATAGCATTCGTAGCGTTTTAGCCTCTTGGCAAGGTCGGCTCAAGGGCGTGCGAGGACAGGAAAAGGCTTTGCGGGAATCGTTGACGGAGACGAACCAATTTATTAGTCAGCACGGCAATTTTGGCGTTATTTTTAATGACATTGGCTTTGCTGAGGACTTGGAAGTTGACTTAAATACCCAAGGCGGTAGCAATAAACAAGTGCTACAGTCTCGCCAATTTCTCAATATTTTACTCAACTATATCGCCGTGGCGGATAATTTACAAAAGCGAACTTACCGGTTTTATGAACGTGATTTGGAGGCGTTGATTGATTTGATTGATACGGAGTTGAAAAAATAAGGAATTAGTTGGTAGTATTTAAGTTGATAGTTTGTAGTTGCAAGCCGTTCATAGCGAGCGACTTACACCACTTCTAATTTTAGAATCTGCACGGATTACGTTTACTAAACTTATGGTTTAAAACAGTGTGAGCATTGCATTCTTAATCATTGATCTCTAGTGAAAGAAAGTTTAGTAAACGTATGCACCTAACGCTAGAAATAGCTACAATTAATTCTTCGAAACCTCATTACGCACTTCTTCTTCCGCCAATTCCCGCAACGAAACTTCATTCACCATCACGTCTTCCAATACCGCATCGCCATTTTTAATTCTAACCGTTGCGTACGTTTGTTCTTGTGCATCACGGCTAGCGTCGCGGAAAATACGCTCGGCGGCGGGCGCTTTGCTTTCTTCCATAAAGAAACGATCAAAAGGAAAATCTAAGCGGACACTTACGCTGTCTTTATACTGCGTCGTGTAGCCTTTTTTTACGATAAAATAAGGCGTTTCATCTATTGGAATAGAGGGCGATAATTCGCTTATGCGTGCGAAATCCTGAGCGTCTTTATACAAATAGGCGTAGAACGTATCGTACGACTGCCATTCTTGCCACTGTAGCGTATCAAAAGTATAACGTGCTTCTTCAAAACGTAAGGTGACGTATTTTCCCCGAAAGGGATCGTTGGGATCGACGGGGATGGTTTTGAATTTGAAAATTTCGCCACTGGTTAATACGTCTTTGGCTGACCATGCCATTTGAGCAGGGATGAAGAGTTGGATGCCGCAGAGGGCGAGGAATAAGAGGAAGAGGACGTTTTTCATTTTCAATGTAAAATTTAAAACTCAAAATGTAAAATGTAAAAGTTGGGCATTTGCTTTGGTTCTTGTGGTTGAATGAATACACATTTAATTCGCTATCCAATTCTATTCTGCGCTGTTCGCTGATTTTTTCTACTGAAAAAATCTCTGCGACCTTCTATGGCACGGACGTGTAGAAGCGGAAAACTCTACGCCTTTGCGTCCTCTGCGTTTAATCAAATTCGTATTCTGCTCAACTTGAAATTAAGCACTTTTCCTTTGTTTCAACGCCCATGAATTAACCATGAAGAAGCCGATGCCAACCGCTACAAACAATAACCCACGAATGACAAAGCTAATGTCCGTATCAAAAAAGCGGCAGATAATTAGTGCCGTAATAATCAGCAATCCATAATTGAGAATGCCTAAATGGTCGCGTTCAACGCCGCGCAAGGTGGTGATAATACCGAGTCCTAACACACAAATATTGGCAATAATGGCACTTAAAATGGGCATACGGCTACCGAGTAAAAAGAGGATTAAAAATACGAAGGGAGCGAGTCCGATATACGGAATTTCTTTGGAGGTGGAACGTTTTGTATTGTACCAAAATAATGCTAAAACGCCGCCTAAAAGCAATACGCTGATCCAAAAAGTAGGCGCACTAAACAGTGATTCGGTATCGGTTCTACTCCATATTTCTTCCCACAGATCACGAAATGTTCCAACCAAAAAAGGAATGACGATTCCTAAAGAACCCAAGATTAAAAAAGGATTAGCTAACACCCTTTTTTGTGCAAAAAAATCAGAACGTCCGATGAGATAATATACGCCAGCCAAAGCGACATAAGCCACGCCGTACCAATCCTCGTGCGCACTTTCAAAACTACCCAACATAATGGCAATAGAAACCGCAATAATTGCTGAGTGATAATTGAAAAAGTTGCTGTGAGGCGCACGTTTATAGAGCCAATAATAGTAAGGTAATCCAAGCAGCAATAAGACCCAATACCACCATTTCGCTACAGCGGGTGAATAATCATATCCCACTTGCGTTCCCAGCCAAGTTGTGCCAATGAAAAATAGCAGCGAAGCCATAGAGGAGCGCAGTAAATAGGCAATCGGAAAACACAATAACATCCACATCAGTAGAAAACCCGCTAATTCACCTTCCAAATTATAAATCTGACTAATCAACGCAATGCAAGCCGCCACTGCGAAAAAGAGAAAAGTCGCGCTGCCTTCGCGCCAATTGGCTTGTTCTTTTTTGTGCAATAAGGAATAACCAGCGATGGCTTGACCTGTAATCAGAGGTGCAAAAGCAAGCAGTGTTTTTGGCGTTAAGCTTAAATTATCCCAATTGTGCGCGATGATTAGAATGATGCCCATCCCGACGAGTAATGCGCCGAGAATGCTGAAGACGATGGTTAGGAGATTGGTGGAACGCTCGTCTTGTGGGGTTACGCGTTGGGGGTAGTATTCGGTAATGCGTTAGGCGGTGGAGGAGTCGATGACTTGATTTGCGAGTAGTTCTTCAATTTCATTTTGGATGATTGATCCCATATGTTTAAGGTTTACGGCGCGATTACGTCTCCTGGCTTCGGATAATGTAAAATTTAAAATGTAAAACACAAAATGTAAAAGTGAGAGCGACATTCACCCCGAATCGAGTTCGGAGCAGGCTTTTCAGCATAAAAAGTTCACAAAGCCTGCTCCGAAGCATTTCGGAGTTAATTTTTGAACGTTCCCCAGACGGTGAACGTATTAAAGTTGTAACAAACGCAGAAAAATACTATCAATATTGGTAAAACATTGGTCGGGAGCAGAAAAATATCAATAAAACTTCACCAACGTCACCACCAACAGCAACAAAAAGAATAACGGGAAAAAGCTCGCTTTGAATATCTGATTGTCATTAAAATCAAACAACTTGCTTTTATCGCGCGTGTACGTAATCAAATTGAAGGTCGATACGACGAGTAGGGAATAAGCGATAAAATAGAAGAATTCCATGTAGATTAAATCCGCCGTGACGATCTCGCGGCGCAAGTCGATGTGAGAGAAAATTAATACAAAAAAGAACGCCGCCATACTTTCGATAATGCCTTGCCGTTCCTGCGTTTTGTGACAAGCGTAAATCAGAATAAACACCATGATGAGCGTTATAAAAATCGGAATCAAATAGGTGACGAAAGCATTGAGTAGATAGCGACGCAGGCGGATGTTATAATGTAAAATTGGAACACCTTCAAATAGACTCGGATCGGCGTAGCCAAAATCAGTGTCGTAGGTCTCAAAAGAGTAATTAAAATAGGTTTCGAGCACTTCACTACCAGGGATGGCAATCGCTGGATTTAATCCACTGCGGCGCGATGGATTGGTGTAAGTGTAACTTAGCAAATCAGGCACAAACATCAAGTGATCGTTATTATTTAACGGAACGATTTCTAGATTCAAATGGCGTTTGTCCAGCGGATAATCTTTGTATTGTAAATTCAATTTGAGCGTTACCCGAAAGTCCCAACCGACCAATAAATAGCCCGCTTCGTCTTCTTTGGGAGCAATGCGTTTGCGATAAGCCTCTTCGATATAAGACGCTTCCGCGAAAGGAGACAACTGCGGCAAATGAAAACCAATATCAACAGAATCGGCAATTTCCAAAGGATATTTTTGCCAAATTTTTCCACCCGCATTCAAATTATAGCTATCCTCAAATTCCATTTTATCCACATAAATACCTGTGGGAATCGGAATTGGCGCGGGTAATTTTAGCGTATCGGCACGTTCTCGCTGCTCGCTTACTAAATCATCTACGGTACTCAGTGCCGTGACGGGCTGACTTTCGTTGGCGGCGTGTACGTAGCGATCGGTATGCTGCAAATACCCGATAAACACAATATTGGAAAGAAGCAATAGAGATGAAACCAAACTCAGCGACCAAATTTCTCGTTCATCCAGATAATCTTTGTTGTAATACATTGCCAACAGGCAAACAAAAAAGAGGGAAAAGACCAATGAAATTTTGATGTACATCCGATTAAGTTCGGTACTATCATTCAGTAGATCATCTTTATAAAAAAGGACGCCCAGCCCCCAGTCGGCAGTAGGAATGCGGTCGTAGAAAAATAAGGTTTTACTATCAGATGTTTTGTCGGTATATTGAATATTTCCACTTTGCCGTTCGCCTAGTTTGGTAAATGCTGCGGCAAGTTCGGGCGAGACTTGCGCTTTGATGGAATCTAGTTTGGTCGTACCTACATACTCGCTCTGCGGATGCGCCAAAAACGTGCCTTGCTGCGAAACGATGATACCGTAGCCCGTTTTACCCAGCGCCATTTGCTGAATCAATTTCTTAAAACCACTCGCTACAAAACTCATCGTGATCGTCCCGCGCACTTGCCCTTTTTTTGCTCCTTTTTGATAATAAAAAGGAATACCGTAGTCAATGTACCAATCCTGCGCCGCTTGTCCATAATATGGTTCGACCCATTTTGCGCCCGTATCGCGTACGCTCGTGTACCATCCTGTCCCTGCGCGTTTGGTATCGGTATAATCGTAACTTTTTTCCACGTAATTGTAATCCCGCGTACCCTTGTTGTAATACGGGCAGTAAAGTCGGGTGTCAGTGGACAGTGCGTAGGGTTCAAAACAAGCTGTGATGCCTTGAATTTCGGAGATTTTGAGTGAGCTATTGCGAATAATTGATTCTACTTCTTCTGCCGTATAGTTATTTTCGCCGAAGCGTTGCGCCAATTGTTCCCCTTCCGCGACAATTTTTGCCAATATTTCATCGACGCGATCCCGCAACTCGGTAGTCGTTTGCAAACCTTGTTCTTCCACGTATGCATTGCGCTGTTGCGTAAATTGTACGAACTGATAAAGCAAAAAGAGCAGTGCCATAAAAAGCCCAATGGCAGTTGCAAATAATATATTTTTTACCATGAGTAAATGGTTGATTTTTAGTGTTTTGTGTAGCCTGTCTGTTCTCTGTCGTCGCCTTAAAAATAATAGCCAAAATTTATATTAAACCGATGCTCCCAATCATTTGCGCTATCGCCAGTGGTCAGTGCCTCCGCCCATTGCGAACCCAGCCACGGATGATGCAAACCACTGGCAAAATCGATGTACAGATAAACGGGATCGGCGGACACCAAAATACCCAAAACGTTCATTTGCGTATCTGCCCACTCGGCGTTATTTTTCGCCATGTAGGAATAGTCATTATAAAGCTGTAAAGCGGTAATCGGCCTCCATTTGACGGGAACGGTATAGGCGATGCCGATAGAATAAATCGTCGCTGCGGCGGCAGTCAGATAAGGAAAACCGTAAGCGGTCATTTCGATGACATCGCGGGCTTCACCTGCGGCGTTTTGTGGTTGATTATTATAATTGAGATACTGTGCTTTGACGTTCAGGTTTTGATAATCCAGTTCGTATTGTAAACCTAAAGCTGCCTGTCGTCCCACTGTTTTCGTATCAATATTCCAGATGCCGCCAAATTGTAAAGACGTCCCGATTTTTTGTGAAATGGCTTGCCCAAAAGAATAATTGAATCGTAAATTGACTTGATTAATTTCCTGATTTCGACCCGAAAAATCGTAACCGTAACGGGAATCAGAAAGAGGCGCGTTATTGGAAAAACTGAGCGTTTCGGCATTTTTATAATAACCAATATCTAACTGTATTTCTTCATCCTGAAAACTATAACTCACGCCCATATCGTGATCGTCTTCAAATCCTAGGTAGAATGGTAATTGGAAAAACCACGAATGCGAGTTAAACTGTTCCACGCCAAAGTAAGCGGGAATTAGACCGATTTTCAAATGACTTTTAGCATTTAAATTATATTGAAACCAACCATACTTTAAGAAAGCTCCGCCGAAATCTGCGGCATAAAATCGCTGGTCGATATGAAATTCCCATTGCTCGTGTATTGCATCTACATTGATGCGAAACACCTCAAAACCAAAGTCGCCGCCCCGCTTACGCTGTAAGGGTTTCCACGAGGAATAATTATAGTTGAAACGTAATGCGCCGCCGTAATTTAGCTGTATTTTTTTTGCTATTGCAGTAGTATCAACCTCTTGCTGGGCAAACAGATTTAAACTGGCAAACAGCAGCCAGAATAATAGAAAAAAGTGTTTGTTCATTGTTAGTGTCTTGCGCTGAAAGGGCTAAACTGTTAATTAGCTATGGGCAAATGTAGCAAAACGAATAGAGATATTTAGAATGAGAACGAGCGTTTCGTCGTATATTATTTTATGTAAATAGAGATAATGAGATGGTATATCCGTGGTTTAGACAACACCGAAATATGCTAATACTGGCTATAGGTTTAGATTGATTCTTAATCCTAGTGATTATGCAATCACCATCTCTACTATTGTTCCTCCTTCATTTCTAATGGTCAACTCTCCCTCCAATTTCGCTACAAACGCCCGAATCATCCGATTGCCAAAACTGCGGCTATTTTGAAATACTTCGGGGTCAACACCTATACCATTATCGCGAACGCGTAAGAGTAAACCATCCGCTTTTTGTTGTAAATTTACTTCAATCGTTCCTGCTTCTGCTTCCGCGAATGCGTATTTTAAAGCGTTGGTAATCAGTTCGTTAACAATTAGACCAAGTGGGATAACGGTATCTACGTCGAGTTGTAAGGGATCGATGTTTTTGACGATGGTAATCTGCTCCTGATTGACTTGGTAAGATTGAAAAAGTTCATCAAGCAGTTGAGTGAAATAGGTCTGCACTTCTACGTCGGTGAGGCGATCATCTTGATATAAATTTTGGTGGAGTAGCGACATAGAGCGTACCCGATTTTGACTTTCCTGAATGGCTTCCAATGCGGTTTCATCGTCGATGTAGCGCGATTGTAACCGCAGTAAACTGCTGATGACTTGCAGGTTGTTTTTGACGCGGTGGTGGATTTCTTTGAGTAATAAATTCTTCTCGGCGAGTGCTTTATTGATGGTCGCGTTTTTAAGTTCCAATTCTGCATTGGTACGAGCGCGGAGGCGATTATTCCGATAAATCAAACCTGCGATCATACCTAATGCGAGCAAACCGCCCAGTAATGCCCAACGCTCACGCTGATTTTGTAATAATTTCAAATCTTTCAACTCATTTTGGGAGGATAGCAGTTCAATTTGCTGATTCTTCTTATCGGTTTCATATTTCTGCAAAGCATCGGCTAAGGCTTGGGTTTTTTCGGTAGTAAAAACAGAATCTTCTACCGTTTTGAGTTCGTTCAATTTAGCGTAGGCGCGCTGATAATCACCTCGGGTTTCGTAAGCTTCAGCGAGGTCACCGAGCAAGTCACTGCGGAGATTATAAAATTTATTATCATAGATGAGTATTTCAGCGGTTTCCAAAAGCTGGATAGCGCGTTCCGTCTGTCCTTGTTGCAGTTGGGAATAACCATAATGTTGGAGGGCAGAAGCGGTAGCGTAGTTGTTATTTTTGATTTGATTGAGCACATTGGCATAGTAGCGATCCGCTAGTTCATATTTACCTTGTTTTACGAGCGAGTTAGCGAGATTGATTTCAAATAAAGGAAGAAACTCCTTGGCGCGGACGCTATCTTTTTTTAACTCAACAATAGCTTGTTGAATGTAGTCGGCGGAAGCCTCATAATCTGCTTGTCGATAAG
>JBGCES010000852.1:0-4073 GCA_045106545.1 Saprospiraceae bacterium | reverse complement strand
GAAACGGCTAAAGCTGGTAATTGGCTTTTCGCGGGAGCTGGAATGGGTGAAGCTTTAGCAATTATCATTTTGCTATTTGTTGGCGCTTTGGCGGGTTCTTGGTTGATAAGTGGGATTATTCCAGCGATGATTTACTACGGTTTGCAGATTTTGCATCCAGCAATTTTTCTACCTGCAACCGTAATTATCGCAGCGATTATTTCGGTCGCAACGGGTAGTTCGTGGACGACCTCGGCTACAGTAGGTATTGCTTTGGTGGGCATTGGCGAAGTGATTGGTTTGCCCTTAGGAATGGTAGCAGGCGCGGTCATTTCGGGAGCATATTTTGGGGATAAAATGTCACCTCTTTCGGATACGACCAACTTAGCACCCGCAATGGCAGGTGCAGAATTATTCGACCATATTCGTTATATGGCGCTGACTACGGTTCCGTCTATTGTCATTACCTTAATCTTATTTATCATTCTGAGCTTGTTTCAAGAAACCAATGGAGCAGCAGATTCTCAAGTTATTTTAGATGGCATCAGCAAGGCTTTTAATATTACCCCTTTTCTATTTCTTGTTCCTGCCTTTGTGATTTTCTTGATTATTCGTAAAACACAACCGCTGATTGCCTTGATGTTAGGCTCGCTATTGGGTGCCATATTTGCCATTATTTTTCAACCTGAAATTGTGATGGGAATCACGGGTGCAGAAAGTCTGACCTTTACGTCTGCCTACCAAGGCGTACTAAAGGCGATGACAGAAGGCGCGGCGATTGAAACGGAATTGACGGATTTCAACGACTTATTTTCTAGTGGAGGTATGAATGGCATGCTCGGAACAATTTGGTTAATCATGTGCGCGATGGTTTTTGGTGGAGTGATGGATGCGATTGGCGCATTGTCGCGTATTAGTCAATACTTATTGAGTAAGGCAAAATCAGTTTTTGGCTTATTTGCGAGTACTGTAGCGAGTTGTTTGGCATTAAACGTAACGGCTTCGGATCAATATTTAGCGATTGTTGTACCTGGTAAAATGTTTTCCAAAGCCTACGAAGAGCGGGGGTTAGCGCCTGAAAATTTGAGTCGAACGCTCGAAGATAGCGGAACGGTAACTTCCGTTTTAATACCTTGGAACACTTGTGGCGCATACCAATCAGGCGTATTAGGCGTTTCGGTATTCGATTATTTTTTCTATGCCTTTTTTAATTTAATTAGTCCATTTATGACCCTATTGTTTGCTGCCTTTTCGATTAAAATTAAGCAACTACGAGATAAATAGCTTGTATAAGTACCTAACTAAATATCACTATAAATTTATAACAATATTTTAAATGAATAAACAAGTAAGATTAGCAAAACGTCCGTTTGGACTTCCTGAAAAGGATACGTGGAACTTCGTAGAAAGTGAAATGCCAACCATCAAGGACGGCGAGTTTTTAGTAAAACAACACTACATCTCTTTAGATCCTGCCATGCGCGGCTGGTTGAATGATGTAAAATCTTATATCCCGCCCGTGGAAATTGATGCGGTAATGCGTTCAGGTTCCGTAGGTGAGGTGATTGAAAGTAAAAATGATCACTTCAAAAAAGGCATGTTCGTAGCAGGTAACGGCGGTGTGCAGCAGTATATCGTGGGCGGTCGCCAAAAGCACGAAGGCTGGTATGCAGTAGATCCAAAATTAGCACCACTGCCCACTTATATTGGCACGTTGGGTATGCCTGGTATGACAGCGTATTTTGGTTTATTGGAAGTCGGTAAGCCGAAGGAAGGTGATGTCGTTTTAGTTTCAGGTGGCGCAGGAGCGGTCGGTAGCGTAGTAGGACAAGTAGCAAAAATCAAAGGCTGTCGTGTAGTCGGTATTGCAGGTGGAAAAGAGAAGTGTGATTACATGCTGGATGTATTGGGTTACGACGGTGTGATTGATTATAAAAACGAGAGCGTTCGCGATGGTATTAAACGTGAATGTCCCAAAGGCATCGATGTATATTTTGATAATGTTGGTGGTGATATTTTGGATTATGCCTTAGCGCGTTTGCGTCGCAACGCGCGGATCGTAATTTGTGGCGCGATTTCGCAATACAATAATAAAACGGCAATTCAAGGGCCTAAAAATTACTTAAATCTACTCGTTACTCGTTCTTCTATGACAGGAATCGTCGTATTTGACTGGGCAGATCGTTACCAAGAAGGTGCAGCGCAAATGGCACAGTGGATGATGGAAGGTAAATTAAAAGCGAAGGAAGATGTGTACGAAGGCATCGAAAATTTCCACGAAACCTTCCTCCGTTTGTTCAATGGCGATAAAAAGGGTAAATTGGTGCTGAAAGTGGCGGATTAATGGAGCACAGGTTTGCAACCTGTGAAACTCGAAGCTTAAGTTTCAACCTAAGAGAGCTGTCACATTATTGCAAACCTTTAAATCCACAGCTTACAAAGCTGTGCTCCAACATGGCACAACTCAAAAAGACACTCGGACCATTAATGCTCTGGGGATTAGGCGTAGGATACGTCATCTCTGGCATGTATTTCGGTTGGAATTTAGGATTAGAAAAAGGTGGTACGCTCGGACTGGGCGTAGCCACCTTTTTCATTATTATCATGTATCTCTGTTTTACGTTCAGTTATACCGAACTGGCGTGTGCAATTCCGAAAGCGGGTGGGGCATTTGCTTACGCAAAACGCGCATTAGGGAAGGATTGGGGCTTTATCGGCGGTATGGCGCAGAACATCGAATTTATCTTTGCTCCGCCTGCGATAGCCTTTGCGATTGGCGCATATTTGAACATCTTTTTGCCGACCGTGCCGATTATTGTGATTGCGATTATTGCCTATCTGATTTTTACGGGACTAAATATTTACGGGGTCAAAGCGGCGGCTTCTTTCGAGTTGATTATTACGATTATCGCCGTAGCGGAATTACTTATTTTCGCGACAGCGACCTTACCTGCCTTTGAATTTTCTAATCTCCAACACAATCCCTTACCCAACGGCTGGTCAGGCGCATTTGCCGCAATTCCCTTTGCGATTTGGTTCTTTCTCGCTATCGAAGGCGTCGCCAATGTTGCGGAAGAAACCATCAATCCACAGCGTAATATTCTAATCGGTTTTGGTTCGGCAATTCTAACTTTAGTCGTTCTTTGTTTATTGACCTTTTCGTCTTCGGTCGGTGTAGCAGGATGGGAAGCGGTGGTTTATCCAGCGGGCAGCGAGGTGGCATCTGATTCGCCGCTGCCATTGGCGTTAAGCCGTTTATACGGCGAAAATCACGTCTTGTACACGCTCGTCACTTCCATTGGTTTATTCGGTTTAGTCGCTTCTTTTCACGGCATCATTCTCGCGGCAGGACGCGCTACTTTTGAATTCGGACGCGAAGGCTTTGCGCCAAAATGGTTAGGTAAAGTCAATCCTCGGTTTCAAACGCCCGCTAATGCCTTGATTATTAACACTTTAATTGGCATCGTCGCGCTCTTTACGGGCAAGACGGGTGAAATTATCACCATCGCCTGTTTCGGTGCATTGACTTTATATATTGTTTCGATGGTTTCCATTTTGAAATTACGAAAACAAGAACCCGCGCTGGAACGCCCATTTAAAGTACCGCTTTATCCGCTGACTCCGATCGTCGCGTTGGTGATCGCAAGTGTGGCGTTGGTAGCGATTACGATTTATAATCCGCTGCTGGCGTTGATTTATTTCGGGATCTTAGTGGGGAGTTTTGGGTGGTTTCGTTGGAGTAGGTAGCAGCAGTAAGTCTGAAAGACTTGAACCATAAATAACCGTCGATGGAATTGGCGGTATTTAACAGCGAAATTTGCAACGACGACAGTAGTTGAACTACGTTGTAGTTCTGTGGGCACTACGGTGAAAAGTGTGTGTATGATATTTTTAATATCGAACAACGCTTATAAGACCTATTCGGGAGGCTTTTATTGGCTTTCAGAATTATTTAAAAAAAAAAAAAACAAGTTAAGGATACTAAGTAGTTAACCTAAAATAATCGACACATTTTGTGACGGTCTCTTTTTGCACTATACATCGTTAAAAAGCCTCGTCGTAAAAAGACTATGACTACGTTTTTTGCCTTGTCT
>JBGCES010000851.1:0-13106 GCA_045106545.1 Saprospiraceae bacterium | reverse complement strand
CAAATTGCGGATGTCGATAAAAAAAGAGTGCCTGCTACGCGGATTGCTGAAACCATAGAATTGGATGGACAACTCAATGAAGCGATTTGGCAAACAGCACCAATTGCAACCGATTTTATCGAAAACCAACCCAATCCAGGCAATCCAGCTCAATTTAAAACGGATGTAAAAGTCGCTTATGACAATGGCGCGCTTTATATCGCGGCTCGCATGTACGATGTCGCGGCGGATAGCGTCATGCGCGAATTATCGCAAAGGGACAACCTCGGCAATACGGATTGGTTCGGAATTTTTATGAATCCGTACCGCGATGGAATTAATGGCGTCGGTTTTATTATCACGCCCGCTGGCGTACAGTTCGATGCGCAATATACCACCTTTGGCGAGGATGAAGATTGGGATGCCGTCTGGGAAGCAGAAACACAAATTTTAGAAGATGGTTGGGTAACGGAGATTAAAATTCCGTACTCTGCGATTCGTTTCCCAAAGGAAAATGAACAAACTTGGGGAATTAATTTTGGTCGTATGGTACGCCGTGTAGGTCAAAAGTATTTTTGGAGTCACGTAGATCCACAACAGCAAGGTTTCTTAAACCAAGCAGGTTTGCTCACCAATATTTCGGATATCAAATCTCCAGTACGTCTCGCAGCAACGCCTTTTGTAGCGGGTTATGTAGAAAATTATTATGACAAAGAGTCGGAAGTCCCCAGTAGTTGGGGGCGTTCATTCAATGCTGGAATGGATATTCGTTACGGTATTAATGATGCATTTACATTGGACATGACGTTGATTCCTGATTTCGGAGAAGCACGTTCAGATAATCAGGTATTAAATTTATCACCCTTTGAAGTTCGTTTCAATGAAAATCGTCAATTTTTTAAAGAAGGAACGGAGTTGTTTAATAAAGGCGGATTGTTCTATTCGCGGCGAATTGGCGGCACACCATTAAATTATTACGACGTAGAAGACCAATTGGGAGAAGGAGAAACCATTGTCGAAAATCCACAAAATGTGCAATTATACAACGCTACTAAGGTATCGGGGCGGACAACCAAAGGTTTAGGCGTTGGCGTATTTAATGCCACAGCAGGGCGCATGGCAGCGATTATCGACAACCCCGAATTAGGGCAGCGTGAATTTGAAACCAATCCGTTGACTAATTATAGTGTCTTTGTTTTAGATCAAAATCTAAAGAACAACTCTTATGCTACCTTGATCAATACGACCGTTTTAAGAAATGGTGGCACATACGATGCGAACGTAACGGGTGGTATTTTGAGTTTAAATAATAAAGCGAACTCCTATCGTTTATATGCACAAGGAGCACTTAGTCAAAAATATTCGCCCGAAAATACGGAGCTGGGACATATGTTTCGTGGCTCACTGAGTAAAACCAGCGGTAATTTTCAAACTTTCATCGGTTACAACGAAGAAAGTGATACTTACGATCCCAACGATCTAGGTTTCTTACGTGCCAATAACGAGCGGTCAATTAATGGTAATTTCCGTTATAATTATTATGAGCCATTTGCTATTTTTAATAATGCTGGCGCTGGCGTTTATTATGAATATAATCGCCTGTACAATCCAGATGTTTTTACGGGCGTAGGCGTAAATGCTTGGGCTTATGTGCAGACTAAGAAATTTTGGAATTTTGAAACGTGGACGTATTTTGAACCTGTGACAGGTTACGATTATTTTGAACCACGTACGGAAGGTCGCTATTACAGAATGCCTAAAAACAGAAATTTTGGTACGTGGTTTGGATCGGATCGCCGTAAGAAATTTGCTTTCAGTGCGTTTACGAATTATCGCACTTTTGATGAAGAAGGACGCAAACGTTGGAATTGGGAAATCTCTCCCCGTTACCGATTTAATGATAAATTTAATGTCGAATTTGAAATCGGTAATTACCGCGATTTTAACGATATCGGTTACGTTAATACAGAAGAAAATGGTGATATTATTTTCGGTCGCCGCGATGTGAATACCGTTATCAATAGCATTGAAGCCAATTATAATTTCAGTAGTAAAATGGCATTGGTGCTACGTGGTCGCCACTACTGGTCAAAAGTAGAATACAACCAGTTTAATTTATTAGAACAAGATGGAACGCTTGGCGAAACGGCGTATTTTAATTTAGAGGACAACGATCAGAGTTTCAATGCCTTTACGATTGATATGATTTACCGCTGGCGATTTGCACCAGGTAGTGATATTTTCTTGGTTTGGAAAAACAGTGTGTTTGGTGGCGACAATTTAGTCAATATTAATTACTTTGAAAACACGCGTAAGCTATTTAATAACCCGCAATCGAATAGTCTTTCTTTGAAGGTGATTTATTACTTAGATTATCTGGATGTTGTTAAAAACAAAGGCTAATTCACAGTAAATTAGTGGCTAACTTTTATCAAAATATCTTTTCATAAATCATCCATATTTAATCGTTTGCCTTGCTATAGGGCAAACGATTTTTTAATATTCCTCCGACCGTTTCTTTTCTAACTGAACCAATATTTATATCAGCTCGCCACAGTGATATTTATCACTTTCTAGCTTTAATTTATATCACTGAATATCAGTCCGTTGTAATTTATCTTCGTTTTATAAATTACAAAATATGGTTGATGTATTAATCCAAGATGTAATGACGGCTAACCCTTTTACCGTCCATCGTAGTGAAAACCTTTCTACGGTAGTTGAGCTGTTTGAGCAACATCACTTTCATCATGTCATCGTAGTCAATGACGCGGGTGAGATGGAAGGTGTGCTTAGTGCAACAGATATTGAGCGAACTAAAAGTGGTGCGACCCTTTTTCGTCACCCAGCCAAGGAAACTTACGATGAGGTAATCTTGCGCACAATACTCGCCTGCGACATTATGACTAAAGATGTAACGCTGATACAAGCAACGGATTCGATCCGCCACGCCTATGCCATTTTTAAAAAAAATAAATTTCACGCCCTACCAATTGTCGATAAAGGTAATTTGGTAGGTATCGTTACACCGCTTGATCTGCTCGATCATTTCTTTGCCAATCCTAAATCATAAATCTTACACCTATGGGAGATTTCCGAGTACGAAAAATCCGCGACGAGCACGACCGGAGAAGAATGTACCAATACGCCTTGAACGACATCAAGGCATTTGAAATAATGCTCAAAGAGAAAATGTTTGAAGATGGCGATCCCTGGATTGGTGCAGAACAAGAGTTGTGTATCGTAAACAAACGCTACGATCCTACTTTTTCTGCATTGCAAATATTAGATAACGTTAATGACAAGCGGTACACCAATGAACTAGGGCTTTTTAATTTAGAAATCAATTTAGACCCACTTCCATTGCGCAAAAATTGCTTTTCGCAGATGGAAACTTCACTACTAGATCTACTTCAAAAAGGTTACAAACTAGCTAAAAAACAAAATGAACACATCTTAATGACGGGTATTTTACCGACTTTGAAATACCATCACTTGGACTATTCTTACATGACTCCGATCCAACGTTATCAAACTTTGAGTCAAGCTATGTCAGAAATTCGCGGAAGCAACTTTGAAGTATATTTACAAGGTGTAGATGATTTTATTATGTCTTTGGGTTCAGTACTTTTTGAAGCCTGTAACACCAGTTTTCAGTTACATTTACAAATTAAACCCGATGAATTTGTCAATAAACACAACTGGTCACAAATGATTGCGGGACCAGTCCTCTCCGCTTGTGTCAACTCACCACTTTTGTTTGGTAAAGAGCTGTGGGCAGAAACCCGCATCGCCCTATTCAAGCAAAGTTTAGATACTCGAAGTTCGGAAAAATTCTTACGCACCAAACTGCCTCGCGTCTATTTCGGTAGAGATTGGCTACAAAATTCTCCTGCCGAATTATGGAAAAATGACCTGATGCGTTTTCCATTAGTCGTCACCTCCGATGACTTAGCCGACGCGCAAGATGTATTGAGAAAAGGTGCAATCCCTGATTTACGCGGCATTCGTTTACACAATGGGACGACCTATACCTGGAATCGGATGTGTTTTGGTTTTTCTAAAAAGAAACCGCACCTCCGCATTGAGTGTCGTTATCTGCCCGCTGGTCCAAGTCCCGTTGATGAAATTGCCAACTTTGCGTTTTGGATTGGCTTGATGCAAAGCGAACCCGAAGGTGGCGTAGAATTTTGGAAAAATAATAGTTTTAAAGCGGCAAAAAATAATTTTCTGAAAGCCGCTCGTACGGGGTTGAATTCTGTTTTTAATTGGTATGGTAAAAACATTCCTGCCAAACAACTTATCCTAGAGCAGCTACTCCCCATGTCTCGTGAAGGGTTGTTAGGTTCGGGAGTTCCTGCTGCTGAAGTTGAGAAATATCTATCCATTATCGAAAGACGAGTAAAAGCAGAAAAAACTGGTTCTGATTGGACTATTCGTAATTTCCGTAAATTGACGGAACAATACGGTAAAGTGATTGCTGAGAAAGAGTTAGTTGCCAAAATGCTGCATTATCAAAAAGAGAATATTCCTTTACATCAATGGCAAGACGTAACCCTAAAAAACTACCAACTTATTGAAAAAGAAACTACAGTAGGACAAGTCATGAGTACAGATATTTTTTCAGTACACGAAAATGACAGCATCGAATTTGTTAAAAGCATTATGAATTGGAACAACATTCATCATCTGCCAGTAGAAAATGCTCAAGGAGACTTGATCGGATTAATCACCGACGGGATGATCGAAAGACTTGATGAATCTGATTCTACTCAACCGTATTTTGCTGGAAATATTATGCTGACGGATGTGGTAACGGCTCAATCTATTCATACTATGGAAGAAGCTCGTACAAAATTTACCGCCGCTGACCTCAGCGGTTTGCCCGTGACTTATGGTAAAAAACTCGTAGGTATGTTGACCTTGACCGACTTAGCAAAGTGTAAGTCCTCGGTAGCTTCCGTCTAAGATTTGCTACAAATATTTTATAACATTTAGAAAAATCGTAATTTTGCGTCGCCTCGACAGATGGTCGGAGCATTGCAGATACCCAAAATTAGCAAGCCTGCAACTTGCGAAAATTTTTTAATGGGTAACGAGTAATGTATAATGTGTAATCGCGCGGCGTGTACGCCACGGAATTATCCATTACACATTATCCATTACACATTAGACTTAGTATCTATTAAAAAAATGAAATTACACAACAAGATCAACCGCGACGAACTCAAACAGCGGTTGCAAGAAGACACCACTCCGCGTACTACGCTCTCCTTCTATCAGTATGCTAAAATCGAAAATCCACCGCTTTTCCGTAATCAGTTATATGCAGCTTGGGATGAATTAGGTGTTTTTGGGCGCGTTTATGTCGCCAACGAGGGCATCAATGCGCAGATTTCAGTGCCCGATGAAAATTTTGCAGCCTTCAAAATACAGCTGAGTAGCATTGAATTTCTACGTGATATTCGTTTAAATATTGCCATTGAAGACGACGGAAAATCTTTTTATAAATTAAAAATAAAAGTCCGGAATAAAATTGTCGCAGACGGTTTGAACGATGATAGTTTTGACGTAACGGATCGCGGAACGCATTTAGATGCCAAGTCCTTTAATCAATTAACCGCACAAGACAACACCCTCGTAGTTGATATGCGCAACCACTACGAAAGTGAAGTTGGGCACTTCGACGGCGCGATTTTACCCGATGTAGAAACTTTCCGCGAAGCCTTGCCGCTAGTAGAAGATATGCTAGAAGAAGATAAGGATAAAAATATCGTGATGTACTGCACGGGCGGTATTCGCTGCGAGAAAGCGAGTGCGTATTACAAGCATAAAGGTTTTAAAAATGTCTTTCAATTAGAAGGCGGCATCATCGAATACGCGCGACAAGTAGAGCAGCAAGGTTTAGAAAATAAATTTTTAGGTAAGAATTTCGTCTTTGACGAACGTATGGGCGAACGAATTGGCGAAGAAATTATTTCAAAATGCCATCAATGCGGAAAGCCTTGCGATACGCACGTGAATTGCATTAATGACGCTTGTCACATTTTATTTTTACAATGCGATGAATGCGCCGCAGCATATGAAAACTGTTGCTCGCGCAAATGTGCTGATTTTAATCAATTGCCCGAAGAGCAACGAGAAATTTTAAAAATTACAACTCAATTCAACGGGACGAAATTTGGGAAAGGACGCTACAAAGCCTTTCATAAAGACGAGGGATTAGAAATGAAGTAGCCTCCTAAAGAATGGGAAGTAAAAATTAGTTTTTACTTCCCATTCTTTTAAATAACATTTTTTTCAATACGTTTAGATTGTTATTAACAATGGAATGGGTTACTAACACCTAAATGTGAATAACAATAAGCTATCAACAAAAAATGGGCAAATCGGTCGTGCTGACTGATTTGCCCATTTTATTTGGGAGAAACTCTTAAAACGAAAAAAGTAGGTTTAGACCAGCTCTACCCCCCAATGAACTGGTCCAACCTACTTATCTAATTATCCGAAGATAATCAGACTTCTTTATTGAAACTGTCTTAAAATTTGATAATCAAATCAAAGACAGAGTAATTGCGAAAAAGCGTGAGCAAGAATCCAACTCTACCCCCCAGAAGTTGGAATCATTGCTCACTATAGGATCCATTGACCCTACATCTTTAGCGAATAGTGATACAGTTAGTAAACTGTGTACTATTGCTGTGTTTCTTTGTAATTTTAAAACTACTGGTTAGTGGGACGATTTTTATATCGTCGATTAAGAAGAAAATCTTCTTGTTTTTTTATGAATGTTGCCAGAATCTGACAAAAAAGATAGGTCTGTGATGAAGAAACTAAGACTGGAGAAAGTAATTTGAAAGTATCTTTTAAGTATTTGCTCCAAAGTGTTTTTAGTGTTTTAATTTTTTAATTGTTCATCACAAACTTAAAGTTTGATTGTATGTTTGTTACGTTCACTCTATTTGCTAGAATCGTGCCATTTTTTTCCGAGTGAGCTGTAAGGCGATAAAAAATTTTGAAAATTAGGCTGTTTATTGTAAAATAAGTATAAACACTTAATAATCAATTGATTCGCTTTTTTAATTTGTTGCTCTAGCTACAGATAATAAGCGCTGTGGTACGCGAATCGAAAGGTTTTCTTTTCTAATTCGCTGTAACTCACTGAACACCTTTTTATAAGAAGTATAATTAGTAAACTCCTTAATCAGCACAGTCTTCCCATTTGCGAATTCTAATAAAATTTGATAATGAAGATGACTATCTTTATAGTAAAACTTCGTCAGCAATTGTCTAATCTGTTCGCCTCGAATACTCACTGAATTGCTGTCCATAATTTCTAAATTCGCTAAAGAAAAGATGTTGAATCGTTTTCGATATTGCAATGATAATGCCCTTCCTGCGGTTTGCAAGGTAAAAACGAAGCACTAATGTGACAGCGATAACCAGTTTGACATAATGTTATACTGGCATATGATTGAGCAATATTCCCGCCATTTAGTTCACATTTTCACAATTATTACTGTCATTTTGGCAGCAATATGGTGGTGGCACATCCTTTGAGTTTCCATTTGGGTTAACCCATTCTAATAACCTATTTTCTTAAATAAAACAACTTAATAATATGCAAAAAGGTAGTATCTCCGTACAAACGGAAAATATTTTTCCGATCATCAAGCAATTCCTTTATTCGGATCAGGAAATCTTCTTACGAGAATTGATTTCCAATGCAGTTGATGCAACTTCTAAATTGAAGACGCTAGCGGCGCGCGGTGAAGTAAATGGTGAAATTGGTAGTACAAATATCGAAGTAAAAGTAGATAAGGAGGCAAAGACACTGACGATTAGCGATCGTGGTATCGGAATGACGGAAGAAGAAGTGATGAAGTACTTGAACCAAGTCGCTTTTTCGAGTGCGCAGGAGTTTTTGGAAAAGTATAAAAACGAAAGCAGCATAATCGGACATTTTGGTCTTGGTTTTTACTCGGCTTTTATGGTAGCTGACACGGTAGAAGTTGTCACAAAATCATATAAAGAAGGTGCTGGAGGTGTGACATGGATCTGCGATGGAAATCCCGAATATTCATTGGATACAAATGAAAAAGCAGAACGCGGAACAGATATTATTTTACATATCAGTGAAGATAGCACGGAATATTTAGAAGAAAATCGCATCCAAGAGTTATTGGACAAGTATTGTAAGTTCTTGCCTGTTGCCATCAAGTTTGGTACAAGGACAGAACAAATTCCAGTTGAAACAGAGGAAGAAACAGTAGAAGGCGAAGAAGAAGCACCAAAAACGAAGGAAATTGTCGTTGATAATATCATCAATAACCCAAATCCAGCTTGGAAAAAGCAACCAAGTGAATTAACGGACGAGGATTACAAAGCCTTTTATAGCGAACTGTATCCGTTCAGCGCGCCGCCGATGTTCTGGATCCACTTGAATATTGATTATCCGTTTAACTTGACGGGAATTTTATATTTCCCGAAAGTGGGTAATTCGATTGAAGTGCAAAAGAATAAAATTCAGTTGTACAGCAATCAGGTTTATGTAACTGATGATGTAAAAGAGATCGTACCTGAATTTTTGACTTTACTACATGGTGTAATTGACTCCCCAGATATTCCATTAAACGTATCACGTTCTTATTTGCAGAGTGATAAAAACGTGAAGAAAATCACGGGTTACATCACTAAGAAAGTAGCGGATAAGTTAAATGATTTATACAAAGCAGATCGCAAAGGCTTTGAAGACAAGTGGAAAGACTTAGGCGTATTCGTGAAATACGGTATGATCAGCGAGGAGAAATTTAATGATAAAGCACAAAAATTCGCTTTATTAAAAAATATCGACGGCGAGCACTTCACCGTTGAGGAATACAAAGAAAAAATAAAAGATAAGCAAACAGACAAGCATGATAAATTGGTGATGATCTACACCACCGATCCTGCTGGACATGATAGCTTTATCCAATCCGCAAAAAAACGTGACTATGACGTCTTGGCAATGGATAATGTGATTGATAATCACTTTATGCAGCACGTGGAAGCGAAAGGCGGCGGCGTAACTTTTGTCCGGGTAGATTCAGATACTGCCGATAACTTAGTCCAGAAAGATGAAGTACAAGAATCGGTATTGAGCGAAGGCGAAGAAACGGAAGTAAAAACAACTTTTGAAGGTGTGGTAAGTGGTAGCGCAGGTGCTTCGGTTACTTTGAAAGCACTTTCACCTGATGACCAACCTGTGATTGTAACCAAATCAGAGTTCATGCGCCGCATGATGGAGATGCAACAATTACAAGGAATGGGTATGGGTAGTTTCCCCGAATCTTATAATGTGGTAGTGAATACCAATCACCCACTCGTTGCGCAAAAATTGCTAAAAGCAGATACGGACGAGGCGAAGCAAGATTTGGCGCAGTACTTATTCAACTTAGCTTTATTAAATCAAGGCATGTTGAAAGGTGCAGATTTGACGAATTTCATCAATAAGAGTTTAGATTTTGTGAAATAAAAAAAAGGAAAAAGAAGAAGGATCAAGGGCAAAGGATTTCCCTTCTTACTTGATCTTTTACTTAAATAATGATACGTCTATAAAAATCGCCACCGACGAGTTCGCTCTTCGGTGGCTTTTTTTATTAATCTAATAGCAACGCAGATGGAACGGATCTAACGGATTTGCCAGATTCTATTTAATTAAAAAGTCCGCGCAAACCCGTTCAATCTGCGTTCCCATTCCATTTTACAATTTCACAAAACGTACTGGCGCATTTTGCTGATTTTCAAATTGGATAAAATAAGTGCCATTACTTAGTTGCTGTACATCAATTTCATTGCCATCCGCTACTCCACTTTGAATGATTCGACCAAATAAATTGATAATTTGGTAATTAGAATCTATTGCTAATTGCCCTCCCAAGTGTAATACGTTACGTGTCGGATTAGGAAAAATAGTCGTAGAAATGGGTCGGCGTGTACTAAATTGAATTTCGTCAGGCACAAATGGAGTCATGCTATTGGATAACACTTCGTCATCTTCGCCCGCAGCACAATTAGACTGAGGCGTAGAATCAACATCGTCTTGATCCATCGCTGTGACCGCTGCACAAAATGATAATGCTGGTGTTAAACTGAATAGTTCAATTTGTAATGTCGTCTCCGTATTTGCAGGTACGATGATATTTTCCCAGCGTCCCGTTTTTTCATTAATAGCCAGATCTGTAAAAGTTGCATAACGTCCATTCTCTACTACTACTTCTACGCCACCGACTGGAACTACTTTATTTTCATAATAAAATTCAACTGTAACCCCAGTTGCATCGACATTACCAGTATTTGCTAAAGTATAAGTAAATATTCCACTTTCGTACTCGGGTAGATCTGGACGATTCGTAGTCACCGAAAGTTCGATATCAGTAAAATCATTTTCCACTTCGCTTTCGCAACGTGCTACCTCAATAAAGGTCTCCCGTTCGTTACCCGGTGTTCGACCAAAATAATTTCCTACGAAGGAAGGATCTTCTAAAGCAATCAGAATCGGCTGAGAAGTCTCAAAAGAATTATCGACCCGACAAGCACCGTAATCCGCAGATAAAGTAATACTTTCTTGCGGAGCAAGTGATGGTAGTTCAACTACTTCTTCACTGGGATCACCAAAAAGCGGTGCGCCATCATTGATGAAGTGATAAAGGATAACACTAGTAGGCGCAGAAGGGATATTAGTATTATTTTGTAACGTAATTTCATATTGATAATTACAAACATCTGTTTGTTCATTTATGCATTCTACTTGCGTAAATTCCAAATCGTAACGCTCACTAGGATACAACACTTCATCGTCTTCTAACTCGCAACGGTAATAGCAATAGATATTCGTCTCAGGAAAGCAATCGCCACCTAAGCACCTACCACTCAGTAAATTATCCGCAGCTGAATCCACATCATCATTCCCTTGTACTATTTCTGCGACCAATTGCAAATAAGGAACTTCACTAGCGACAGTAAACGTAAGCGTATCACTAGTGCCCGCTGCCAATTGTGGGACAAACCATTCGCCATTAAAGTCATCTCCTGCTACAACTGTAAAATCGCCTGTACCTAAACGAAGCGCCATAACGATACTTTCTGCAGCTACTGTTCCCTGATTGGATAAAATAAATTGAAAGGCTCCTTCTTCCCCTTCGAATAAAACTTCTTTTTCCGTTATTAAACGCAATTCTAGATCAGTAGTCATGGAACGGAAAAAATCCGCAGCCATGGAGTTATCATCAGGATTAGGATCAATTAAAAAACTATTCTCGTTGACTGAGACATTTGTAGAAAATTGACCAATTTCAGGCTGAACGACTACAGTAACATTTAGAATCGCTGTTTCGCCAGGAGCTAAATTTTGCACATTCCAGTATTTATCATAATCTAAAAAACGATTTCGACTTTCTTCATCTTCCGAGAAATCACTCATTTCGTAATCTGTCGTTCCATTAAAATCAATCCGTAAGCCATCGCTACCTCGAATATTAGTGGCATAAGTAATCTGTAAAGACTCTGCTATTTCATCGCCATTATTTGTCAGAATAACTTGGTACGTTGCCGTATTTCCATTCGTAATAATTCCATCCGTTTCTACAGCGACGGCGACATCAGTGGTATTATTATAGCTACAACGGCTGACATTTACCAAGTCTACAAATGCGCCTTCTGGAGCGGTCTGCCTACCATCGGCAAACAACGAAATAATATTAGACGAAACTAATCCGAGTTGTAAATTTTGTACCTGCGCAAAAGGTCGATCTACGATGCAATCTCCAAAATCAAGATTGAGCGTTACACTGTCATTTGCTTCAATACTCGGCACAGGAAATGTCGTTCCTGTCTGCTGGTAAAACGCTTCACCCAAAAAAGCGCGCATGAATAAATTGAGTGGCGCAGAAGTTACCGTTGAAGGATTGAAAAGGGTAATATTATAGTTTCTACCACAACCTATTTCGCCTGTAGTAGAACATTCCACCTGAGTAATTTCTACCTCAGCAAATTCTTGTGGATAAAGCACTTCGTCCGCTTCGGGCGTACAATTAGAATAATAGCATTTGAAGTTATCATCGGGATAGCAATTACTGCTAAAACAGCGTCCAACTAATATGTCGCTAGTTGGGGAAACGACTTCTGCAATAAATCGACCGTAGCCAGTACTCTTTGCGGCGAATTGTAAAGTAGCACTTTCTTCGACGGCTAACTCCTCTATCACCCAGCCCGCTTCGTAAATACCATTACTCATGACAATAGAGGAGTCAATAATTTCTATTTCTTGTAATAAGGTGAAATCAACCACTACTTCGTTTAAGGCTTCTGCATCATTATTCGTGATAGTTAAAGTGAATATACCTTCTTCGCCAGCGAGCAAAGCAGATTTTTCTGTTTCAAGTTCTAAAGTTGGAATGACTTGGGCAAATATTAAATTAAAATTCCCCCATGATAGTAGTCCAATTAAGGCAATCAATACAGTACAATTATTCATAGTTTTGTTTTTGTTAAAATGAAAAATAGACGCCGTTAAATAGTAGCCTATTTAAATCAAAAAGCAGTTGAGCGCGAAATTGGGTTTTTGATAGAAAAAGGAAAGTAAGAAGTAAGAGCAGTGAAATGTAATATCTATAAAAAAAGGCATTTATCAAATTAGAATTTGATAAATAAATCACCCTTGGTTGCCAATTCGCTGACTAACGCTTCTCTTTCTAATACAAAAATGTCGCTACCTGAGTCAACAGATAGCGACATTACTATTTTGCAATTTAGTCCAAATTCAGACCATTACTATTTACAGTACGTTTTATCGTTGTATAACTATCTGACGAGTAACAATTTTCTCCTCTCCTTCTAAAGTAACTTGATATACGCCCGTCGTAAAGCGTTCATTTGCGACAGGGATAGTCAGCAATTGCTGTTCTGGGTGTAGTGGTTGAGTGAAAATTTGTTTCCCCATCACATCCGTAATCGTTACGCGTTCGTATTGCTGTTCTGGATTGAATAAGATAGTAATTACCTCACTAGTTGGATTTGGGTACAACAATACTTCTTCTGTAGCAGGATTTGATGTTGTTTCGCCTAGTTGATTTGTAGGATCGGGCTGA
>JBGCES010000850.1:0-3408 GCA_045106545.1 Saprospiraceae bacterium | reverse complement strand
CGCCAATCTTTGCCGCTATTTCATCTGCTTTCCCTTCAATGCCATATTCCGCAATCCACAAATCTTCCTGCTCTTTCACCCACTCCAAATACGCTGTGCGATCCTTCGGCTGATGCCGCAAATCAGACACCACAATATCATGCAACGCCGACATCGCTTCCCGAAAGGGGAGGTGTTGCCGCAACTGTCCAACAAAGAAAGTCGGCTGCCGCAACGTATCGGGCGCGAAGGAAATACCGACCGATTAGTTGGTGCTTTGGACGGCGCTGGAACCGGAGTATTTGTAGTTGAAAAGCATTTCTTTAATGATGATTGATGAATAAAGACCGTACAAAATTTGCCGAGTAGATAGGATGTGAACACGGATCGAACTGATTTAACGGATTCAAGTAGGTCGTGTACGATATTTTTCTAACTATTTGTCGCTCACAGCTTGCTCCGCAGTAGTGCGGAGATCTGTGGAAATCCGTTTGATCCTGTTAAATCCGTGTTCCCATCCTATCTAATTTGCCACGAGTTCCAACACCGACTCCAATTCAGGAAATCTCCGCCTCAACCCATGCAACACCTGAATACACTTCGCCTTATCCCCAATCGCTACCGTCAACGCCACTTCGTTCAAAATTTCAATCACGTGACTTGCCGTAATTACATCTTTTTCGCCTTCCTGTTTTAAGAAATTGAAGACCGCTTTTTTCGTCGCGCCGCCTTTGTAGAGTTGACACAAAACAGTTTTAAAATAAGGCTTCAATTCGATGAAGCGGGGGAGATTGTCCGTGGCAAATTCGTTGAGGTAGCGCGTAGCGAACAGTTGTAGCGAAACATCCGGGTGTTGACTCAGTTTGAGCAGATAATCTGCGCCATTTTCCGTTTGGAAAAAGGTAGTAAGCATTTTTTTACCAAACTCCTGCACGTCGGGACGCGTAGAATCGCAGACGCTAATTAGCAATTCAGGCGTCCAATCGCCCGCTTTGTAATGAGCCGTAAAGAAATCGAAACCAAACTGCCGACTTTCTACCCATTTACTATCTAAAATCCGCAAGGCTTCCGTTGATTCGTAGCGAATGCGACCGACATTTTGCTGAAAATAGTCGTAGCAATACTGTCGAATTGCGGGCATTTCGTGGTTGGCTAATGTCATAATATCGCGTAGTTCCGCTTGCACATAATCGACTGCGGGGAGCAAGTGTAGCCCCAATAAATTCGCTTCGCGGTAGCGAGATGCAGTCAATTGTATAATTTGCGTATCGGGAATCTGTGTTAAACTTTCGTTTAAATGTTCCGTCAGTAAATCCAGCAAATCGGTGTGTAATCCTTCGTAGGTTTCTTTTTGCGTCAGCAAGGGAACGAAGAAGGTACATAATTGAATGCCCCACGCGGGTTCGCCTGCTGCTGCTTTCGCTAAAATCGGTTTCACTTTTTCGCGTATAGCTGGATCTTCCGAAATAGCGAGACTCACGAGGATGTTGCGCTTTTGTAATAATTGCTCGATGGGCAACGCATTGAATAATTCTAAGCCATTGATCCGCACGGCGAGAAACTCGCTGGTCATCAATTGCGCGATAAGTTGTTCGGGAATATCGCTGATTTTTTCTTTTTGAAATAATAGAATTTTACTCGCTAATAATTGTACGTTTTCTAATGGATGTTGGATTAAATCAACAACGGTTCCAATTGGCGTTTGGCGCACTTGATTAGGGAAAAGACTAATGGCATTTTTATATAAATTTTGCGCAGCGCGTTCTTCGTTACTGGCTAGTACTTTTTCCAGCAAATTATTATAAACTACTTCTTTGACAACCGTTTCCACTTTGATGCGCTTGGCGTTTTTGCGTAGCCATTTCCCTACGTCTTGCCATTCCGCCAAAGCGGCAATTTTAATAAAAGTAGGTGAGGAAAAGTAGAGATCAAAATCGGTTTCTACTTGCTCCACCGCAAAACGGCGCGTCAAGGTCAAAGGGGCGTTTAACAATGCCGTCCAAAGGTCGGTTTCTACGGATTTAGTTAAGAGGATTTTGGTAACTTTTTCAATACCAAATTTTGCTTTTTGTGGAATCTCACTTTGAAGGAGTTGGATAATCACTTCGCGGGTGATTAACTGCTCGTGTTCACGTAAGATTTTAATCGAAAAATGCGCTACATAGTCGCTTTGACAATGGATTAATATTTCCAATGCATATTGCGGATGCTGATTCCAAAGTTGCTGAAAAGGTTCAGTGCGCTGCTCGCGATTTTGCTGAAAATATTGTTGTTGAAAACTAACTTTATTGGTTTTGGTGTTTTTATTAACTGATTCATTATCAGTATTTTGCGTGATTATTGCTAACACAAATTGCTGAAAAGCGATAGTCTGGCGTACTGTTTCTCTCCACCGTCGATTATCGTAAGCCCAACTGCTTTGCCGTTCTACTTTGGGCGTACTATTTTCATCCGTATATTGATTTAAAATAGCAGTTGCATACTGACAATACGCCTCTTGTTCTTGCTCACCGAGTAGTTGTATTTGACGCACTACGCGCCGTTGAAAGTAGGCTTTTGTTCGATTAGAAAATGCCTTTTTTTCTTCGCGTATGCGCTTACTTGAGTAAGTTTGATTTGTACTATTCCAGCTCCATCTTATTTTGGTTTGAAAATTATAATTTTCACTATCAAAACGTTGCGCTAAGATGCCTAAAACCTCAAAGTCATCGCGAAATTCAGCGGACTTATAAATATAGCGGAGGCTTTGAAAATAAGGATAAGTAAACGGTAAATTATGCACGGCTTTTAATACAAAATTACGGTATTCAGGATGTTCCTGATTTAATAAATAGAGTACAAAAAGCGGTGGCGTAGCGCTGTTGATTTCTGTGGGAAATAACGGAATTAAATCTTCTTCAGTCGGCTGTTCTTTCGCTAATATATCTGCTAAATTAGTCGGTAAAACTTGCGTTAATTGCGGTTGAATTTTAGCTTTCATCTCAGTAGTCGCCAAGTTCATAAAAGTATCTAATGTCAAGCGTTTCATGGTCGGCGATTCCGCTTCATTGACCAACTGATCGATGTTATTTAAGACACTTTGGTCGCCACAACGGGCGAGGGCATAAACTAAGCTATAACGAAAATCGTCTTCGGCGTGTAAGGTTCTAAATTGTGGATTAGTCGCAATGGTTTGTAAAAAGGGAGTAGCGTTAGCAATGCGTAAACTACCGACTTTATATAGAAATCGCGATGGTTTCCAATTGGTTGGGCGTTGACCATTCGCAAATTGTTGTAATTGAGTAGTAATTGTCGTAATTCGTGCAGTAGCATCGACGGAATAAGATTTTCTAGTCGGTACTTTTGAATTACTGGCACCTGTACCCGTTGAAACACTCCCGCTATTATTGCCTGGGGGTTGAGTAGAGCCACTTGATTTTTCATAGCTTT
>JBGCES010000085.1:0-2101 GCA_045106545.1 Saprospiraceae bacterium | reverse complement strand
CAACCGTTCGGTAACGTAAGAAAATACTAGGATCAATTACCTTACCACCTAAAAGCAAGCGATCTGCCAGCCCTGCCATCAGTTGCACATCTTGTCCAAATCGGCAACGTTCCCCACCGAGCTAATTATCATTAACACCTTTGTAACTATACACGCCAGTGGCAATAAAACTTAAACTTGGACGAATATTTAAAGAACGACTAAACTGCGTCCACGCAATGCCATCCCACGCGCCACTACCCGGCTGCAAATCTGCATTGAGTTGAATTCCGCGATCATCCAATAAATCAGATGCGCCAAATGGAATCTTCGGTCCCGCGCCAAATGTCCAAGTCGTTGAAAAATCAGAATTGTTATACAGCCGATATTTGAATAATAAAACGGCATCACCCAAGCCACGCGTTGAGGTCAATCCGATATTTCCAAATTGCGTAATCTCTCGATCTTGCTGTACAAAAGACAGCAGCGCGTCCACACTAAATTTATCCGAAAACGCATAGCCCGTTTCCACAATCACTGAATGTGTTGTCCGATTTCGCGAATCATCCTCTAAGCGTTCCGTTCCCGATTGCAGCGTTTGTAACGTATTAAAATCGTAACTTAAATTGAATTGTAACGCGCCTTTTTCAGTTGCAGGTAAACCCAAATTACTCGATACGGGCACACCACCTGAACAGCAGGATTGTGCATTAAGCTTAGTGAAAACACTGACCAATATTGTAAAGAGAAGAATTCGCCGCATAAGAAAAGAGGTTTCCTTTCATTCGTAACGAATCATAAAGTATGGTAGTTAGTGCAGAAGTTATAAAAGCAGAATAGTTGCCAATAGCGGACAGTTTTTACACAATGATTTGTCCTTCTGCGACAATTCCGTAGCTAAGATGTTGCTGAGTTAAGTAGCGATAGCCGCTGAATAAGGCGAGTAAAGCATCAACTTGATGCCAATTTTTAATGTTTGCAGGAAGTGGGAAAGGCGTTTCGGTCGCTAATTTCTCTAAAACTGGCGCGAGGTATTCGACTTGTTTTTTATAATTTAATTCCTTTAAACCCAACACTTTAGCGAGTTGGCTCGGATAGATTTCTAAAACGGTTGCGCCCAGCGGTTCGAGTTGTGCTTTGAGTTGCATGGCGCGTGCGGTCAAGCCACCGAGAAACATGGGCGACATGGCACGGAGTTCGGCATCGCCTGCTCGGTAAAAGTAGCTTTCGCAATTGGGTAAATTGGTGTAAATGCCAGGTAAGGAAAGGGGCGCGTCGAGGAAAATGTAATCAGGACGTTCTTTTTTTACAAATTCCAAAATAAACTTATCAGCATCGCGTTTTTTTTCGCTTTGCAGCAAAATAGGCGGTTTGGTGTCGGATTGATAATGAGCGATGACGGTAGTGCCTGCGAGTTTGCTGCCGTAGTCGATACCGATGAAGTTGTATTGCATAATTGAAGAAATTGGAACACAGATTTAACAGATCAGACGGATTTACACGGGTTTTAATAAGAATCTGTGTGAATCCGTTAAATCCTGTTTAATCCGTGTTCCAATTCTGAATTTTAAAAATCAAAATTATCTGGATCTGGTCCAAAGCGTTTGCCCTGATCCATTGCGTCAATCAGCGCCATATCTTCTGCCGATAATTCAAAATCAAATAATCCACCGTTTTGGATAATACGGTTTTGATTAACTGACTTTGGAATCGTAACTACACCTTTTTGCAAATCCCACCGCAAAACGATTTGCGCAATCGTGCGGTCGTATTTCGCTGCAAGTTGTTTAAATATATCTAATCCAAAAATATTTCCTTGCATCAGTGGCGACCACGCTTCGTATTGAATCTGATGTTGGTTACAAAAATCAACTAAATCCTGCTGAACGAGATACGGCTGAAATTCCATTTGATTCACCATTGGAACGATTTCGCAATCCGCTAAAATATCTTCCAAATGATGTTGTAGAAAATTACTTACACCAATGGCTTTTACGCGTCCGTCTTTGTATAATTTTTCTAAGGCACGCCACGTTTCTTTCGATGCCTCTTTGGGCCAATGGATTAAATATAGATCCAAGTATTCCATCCCTAAACGCTCTAAAGTTGCATCAAAAGCTTT
>JBGCES010000849.1:0-3716 GCA_045106545.1 Saprospiraceae bacterium | reverse complement strand
TTGATAAAACGCCTACTGAACGATTAATTGCACTTGAGTGAAAGAATGCGAATTAAAAAATATGATAGCACTACCTCCAGACTTCAAAGATTTTATACAATTACTGAACGAGCATAAAGTAGCCTACTTATTAGTTGGTGGATATGCTGTAGCCCTTCATGGATATGTTCGTTATACAAGTGATATGGATATCTGGGTGATGAGCGAACCCGAAAATGCTGATAAAATTGTTACAGTATTACATAAATTTGGGTTACC
This sequence comes from Saprospiraceae bacterium, assembly GCA_045106545.1. Classification (GTDB taxonomy): domain Bacteria; phylum Bacteroidota; class Bacteroidia; order Chitinophagales; family Saprospiraceae; genus JBGCES01. The sequence continues at coordinate 3,458 of JBGCES010000849.1, read as the reverse complement.
AAACGCCGCAGAATTGCGTGATGTATTTCTACTTGAGAAACGAGTACTAGGGATGGGAATACCACTATATAAATTGAGGTAATTACATCCATAGATGGTGTTGAGTTCAAAAAATGTTACGCAAATAAACTTTCCACTAAAATTGATAACATAACGATCAATTACCTTTCCTTGGCAGATCTTAGAAAAAACAAAGCAGCAAGTGGTCGATATAAAGATCTAAATGATTTGGAACATTTATTAGAGGAAGAATAAATAGACTTGTTCCTGAATAATGTTTTTCACAATATGTAAACGAAGCATTAAAAAAAATTTCAACACTTTCAAACCTAACTACCTTGCGAATATTTCTACTCCTTACACTCACTTTATTCCTCTACTCCTGCCAACAAAATCAACCCTCCGCCGACCTCATCATCACCAACGCCAATATCTGGACAGGTCAAATTGATAATCCCAAAGCTACCGCATTGGCAATAAGCGCAGATACCATCGTTGCAGTTGGTTCAGACGCGGAAATTGGTGCGTTCGAAGGTGCAAATACGCAAGTCATTGATCTGCAAGGACGGATGATGACACCAGGGTTTATTGATAGTCATGTGCATCTGATGACGGGTGGACGGAGTTTATTGGGCGTAGATTTACGGGATGCCGCAACGCCACAGGAGTTCTCACAGCGGATTGGCAATTTTGCTAAAACGCTGCCTGCGGATGAATGGATCTTAGAAGGTAATTGGGATCATACACTGTGGGGCGGCGAACTACCACAAAAGAAATGGATCGATAGTCTGACGGGTGATAATCCAGTTTTGGTCATGCGGTTAGATTGGCACATGGCATTGGCAAATTCGGCGGCTTTGGCGTATGCGGGCATTGATAAAAATACGCCCGAAGTAGAAGGTGGAACCATCGAACGCGATGCAAATGGCAATCCGACGGGCTTGTTGAAAGACAATGCCATGAATCTCGTTTTGGATAAAATGCCGCCCATGACGAGCGCGCAAAAAGATAAATATTTTAAAGCCGCTACCGATTATTTCTTAGCTAATGGCGTAACCAGCGTACACGATGTAGATGGGATGAATAAGGACTTTACGAGTTACGATACTGCCTTGAAATTTCGAGCAAATAATGATTTACAGGTACGGATTTATGCGGCGGTACCGTTGAATGAATGGGAGAAATTGAGCAAGATGGAACGACCAGACGACAAGTGGATAAAAACGGGCTGCTTAAAAGGTTTTGTTGATGGTTCGCTGGGTTCACATACCGCTGCATTTCACGATCATTACACGGATAAAAAGGACGATAAAGGCTTTTTTATTAATACCCAGAATGACTTGTACAAGTGGGTTGCGGGCGCAGATAGCACGGGGTTACACGTACTGGTTCATGCCATTGGTGATAGCGCGATTCATAGTTTACTGGATATTTACGAACGCGTGATTGCTGAAAATGGCGAACGGGATCGACGATTTAGAATTGAGCATACTCAACATCTTGCGCCAGCTGATATTCCACGTTTTGCTGAATTGGGCGTGATTGCAAGTATGCAACCTTATCATGCTATCGACGATGGACGTTGGGCAGAAGAATATATCGGTGCAAAGCGCATTCAGACGACTTATGCGTTTAAATCGCTGCTAGATGCTAACGCAAAAGTAGCTTTTGGAAGTGATTGGGCAGTCGCACCCGCTGCGCCTTTGCAGGGTATCTACGCTGCGGTGACACGGCGTACGTTGGATGGAAAAAATCCTGATGGCTGGATTCCAGAACAGAAGATTTCGGTAGAACAAGCCTTGGTTGGCTACACGCGCTACGCCGCTTATGCTGCTTTTGAAGAAAATACAAAAGGACAATTAGCAGTAGGGAAACTGGCTGATTTTGTAGTGCTGAGTGAGGATGTTTTTAAAGTTGACCCAGTGAAGATTCGGGAGATGAAGGTGTTGGAAACTTGGGTTGGTGGGAAGCGCGTTTTTCAATTTAATACAAATTAAGTATTACAGATAGGAAGTATCTTCGAGATACTTCCTATCTCCACTTCCTTAAACTAAAATCGGTATAACTTCCTGAATATCAGAATTTTAAAATCGAACAAACTTCCCAATCGACCACCGCCACATTTCAAAAACTTCCTCCTTTTTCAAATGACATAAATCCTTTAAAATCGTAATGGACTCGATACCCAAAATCATACTTACCGCACTGACCGTTTTATTAAATTCCACTTTGGAAAGCGTTTTTTTCAGCGGTTGCAACGCTTCTTCAATCAAAATCACTCGTCTCCCCGCTCGCGAATAATTCACTTTATTTTGTACAGATTCTTGCAATGCCGCACTCAAATAGAGCCGAAATTCTGCTTCATTATTTGTTAAAATATCAAAGTGATATTCCAATAAACGACTCACCCGCTGCTCTAAATTGTCTATCGGCAAATCCGCAAACAAATCTTCTTTACTTTCAGATTTCGTATGTAAAAGTGCCTCCTTCTGCAAAATTTCCTTACTCGAAAAATAACGATATGCCGTTGCTTTTGACACTTCCGCACGTTTTGCTACCTGCTCAATATGCAAATCTGCGCCTTCAATCAGCATTTTATTTGCAGCAGCTAATAGCTGTTCTCGCGTCTTCATTTTCTGTGCTATCCGACCTGAATGCAAGAATTTATTTTCATGGTGAGACTTTTTTCTCATAAGAGTTTATATATTTGTGAGACTTTTTTCTCACAAAGGTAATAAAATGAAAAGTATAAAAGTACGCGGTGCGGAATGGAAATATAATGATTTGAACACGGAACAATCAGAAACGATTCTTTTAGTTCACGGACATCCGTTCGATCACAGTATGTGGAAATACCAATACGAAGCATTATCAGCATTTCGATTGATACTACCTGACTTGAAAGGCTATGGACAATCAGCTACTGATTTTACTAAAATTCATATTGAGGAACAGGCGTTAGATTTAGCCTTGCTATTGGATGAATTGGGTATTAAACAAGTCCATTTAATCGGTCTGTCGATGGGTGGGCAGATTATTGTAGAATTTCAAAGACTCTTTCCACAGCGGGTAAAATCACTCGTTATCGCTGCTAGCACGCCAACTGCCGAGACATCTGAAAGCTATACTAACCGCTTAAAAATTGCTGCTAATATTGAGCAAATCGGCATGTTAGAATACACCAAAAATGATATTCATAAGTACATCAACTTAGATCAAATTTCGAAAGTAAGCGCGACCTATCAACATCTGTTTACCATGATGTCCAACACCAAAGTACAAGGTGCGGTCGCATCTCATCGCGGCAGAGCAGAACGTAGAGACAATTTTGCTTATTTGAAACAAATAGAAATTCCGACCTTAGTCATCGCCGCGGAGAAAGATTATTTTTTTAAAGTGGCAGAGGTACAAAAAATAGCAGAGGAAATTGACGATGCGCAATTTGGAGTTATTAAGAG
>JBGCES010000848.1:0-2548 GCA_045106545.1 Saprospiraceae bacterium | reverse complement strand
AATTTTACCAAAAAGCCACTACCGATTTTGATTCTACCGAAATCGTCGTTAATCAAACTGCCGTTGAAATCATGAACATGACCGACCCCGTTGGTCAACAAGTTCAATTGGGTGATTTTAGCTTTACGATTGTTGGTGTCATGCAAGATTTTCATTCCAATTCTATGCACGAAAATATCCGCCCATTGATGGTATTCAATTTTCCAGCACGGACTAATGAATTAGCGATTCGATATAAATCAGGCACCACCGAGACGACCCTTCAACAACTACAAAGCACCTACAATAAATTCGTAAGTAACTATCCTTTACAATACGAATTCTTAGATAGAAACTACGAAAAACTCTATCGCAGCGAATTGATAATCAGCACTTTAGCGCGTTACTTTGCGTTGATTGCTATTTTCATTTCTGGCTTAGGTTTATTTGGTTTAGTCACTTTTATGGCGGAACAAAAAACGAAAGAAATCGGCATTCGCAAAGTGCTCGGCGCTTCCGTTGCTAACATTGTAACGCTCTTATCCAAAGACTTTTTGCAGCTCGTCGTCTTAGCCTCAGTCATTGCAATTCCAATTGCGTGGTACATGATGACGCAGTGGCTCGATAACTTCGCTTACCACATCGAGATTCAGTGGGCAGCGGTGATTATCGCGGTACTTTCTGCTATTGGAATTGCCGTTTTGACCGTCAGTTTTCAAGGTATTCGTGCGGCTTTAGCCAATCCTATTGAAGCACTTAAAGATGATTAAAAAGAGGACAGAAGACAGACCATTTTATTGACAGACCGCTACGCTGTCAGAACCGAAAAGCGTCTGTCTTCTGTCAGCGCAGCGGTCTGTCCTCTGTCTTCCAAATTCAATTTTATGCTCAACCACCATTTCCGTTCTGCCTATCGCAGTTTGCTGCGCCATAAAAGTACTTTCACTATCAATCTGCTTAGTCTGACCGTCGGACTAAGCTGTGCTATTTTTATCTTCTTGTGGGTAAATGATGAATGGCAAGTGGATAAATTTCATCGCCATGATGCGGAACTGTTTCAAGTCATGAAACACGCGCAGTATAGCGAGGGCGTACAGACCAAATTTCATACGATGGGCCCGTTGGCGGAAACACTCAAAAGAGAGTTGCCCGAAGTGCAACGCGCGGCGACGGTGGTCTATTGGTTTACGGAATTTGACTTGGCGGTCAATGAAAAAAATACGACCGCAGCGGGTTATTACGCAGGAGTGGATTTCCTCGATATGTTTAGTTTCAACTTGGAAGGTGGAACGGCGGCGGAGGTTTTTAAAGACTTAAACAATGTTGCGCTTTCGCGCGAAGCGGCGATTAAGCTATTTGGTACAGCGGAAGCGGCAATGGGGCAAACGGTAGAGCTAAATCGCAACGAATCCTTTAAAGTAACGGGTTTATTTGACGTGCCCGAACGTTCGACGCAGCAGTTTGATTTTGTGCTTTCTTTTGAAAAATTCAAACAAGATCCCCGTTTTGGAGCGCGCATGGAAAACTGGAATAGTCATGGTCCAAAAACGTTTGTGCAACTCCAACCGAGTGCCAATCTGACTGCTGTGGAAGCTAAAATGAACGAGATCATTCACACGCGCGCTGATGCGGATCACATTACGTTTTTCTTCAAACCTTTTTCAGAACAATATCTCTATGCCCAGTACGAAGCAGGAAAATTAGTCGGCGGTCGCATTGATTATGTGCAGTTATTTGGCGTGATTGGCTTATTCATTTTAGCCATTGCTTGCATCAATTTTATCAACCTTGCTACCGCGCGCGCTTCTCTACGCGCCAAAGAAGTAAGCATCAAAAAAATGATGGGCGCGAAACGCTCCTCTTTGATTACGCAATATTTAGCGGAAGCACTGGTCATTACGTCATTGGCGTTAGTGATCGCAGTCGGAATCGTCTATTTATTTCTCCCCGATTTTAATACCTTGACGGGCAAAACCATTGCGCTGTCCTTCTCTCCTACTTGGATGTTGGCGGGTTTGGGATTGGTTGGTATCACGGGTTTGTTGGCGGGTACGTATCCAGCTTTTTACTTGTCGGCAATTCAGCCGATTAAAGGCATTAAAGGTTTTATGCAGCGTTCTTGGCAGGAATTGATGATTAGAAAAGGCTTAGTCGTTTTTCAGTTCTCTATTGCTATCGGCTTGATAATCAGTGTTTTAGTGATTAGCCAGCAGATGGATTATTTACAAAATAAAAGCCTTGGTTACGACCGTTCACACCTCGTCAGTTTTCTGATGAATATCCGCGATCACGAGAAGCTCAATGCCTTTGTCAAAGAAGCGCGTAAGCTACCCGGCGTAGAAAATATTTCCAGTGGCAACTCGCCCATCAATCACTGCAACCGTACGACCAATATCAGTTGGGACGGCAAAGATCCCGCCTCTGACATTTCCTTTTACTTTTTCAATGCCGCCGAAGGACTAACCGAAACGCTCGGTTTTGAATTTCTGCAAGGACGCTCTTTCTCTCCCGAATTTGGTAACGAAACTGAAAAAGTTATTCTAAACGAAACCGCCGTCGCAACCATCGG
>JBGCES010000847.1:0-6964 GCA_045106545.1 Saprospiraceae bacterium | reverse complement strand
ATTTCGTTTTTGGGATACGCCACTATCTGCTGGTGAAATAGATCTGTATAAACGCTGTATTTTAATGGGGGATGAAGACAACTTGCAGATTTATTACGATTTTAATCATGGTAATGCTAATAGTGATAATAGCTCCTTCTCGACAATTCCTGATCGTGCCAATAACGATCAAAATGGTACACTCACCAATTTCGCATTGGATGGCGACCAATCAAATCTGACGCTATGTCAACTAGATTTAGAAGAATGCCCCAAACGATTCAATTTCACTTGTGGGATGGCAGTCGCTACTTGTTTTTCAGGTTTTAATGCTTCTAATTATACTTCGGGCGTAAATACTGGCGGCTATGTCGCGGGCATTTACGATGTACGCGATCACAGCACGGCATCGCCAGGTGACTATTGGTCTACAGCTAGTATGGGGTCAATTCACCATGCAGGTTGGACGGCTGATAATTTGGGTCAAATTTTTGGTTTGGCGATGGATGATAATAATATGGTCTATGTGACTTCGACCACCGTTTATGGTTGCGAAAATATGATTAGTGGCAACACTTATTCTCCTTTCGGACCAGCGGGTGAAGCAGGTATTTACCAATTAAATCCTTCTACAGGCGCATTTTCTAATTTTATTACGACAGGCGCATTTGCTGTGGGTGGAACGACGATTCCCAATAGTGGTTCTGGTTTAGGAAATATTACTTATGATGAAGACAACGACCAGTTTTTTGTAACCAATATGGCGGATGGAATGATTTACCGCATCAAAAACGGTCAAACGATGAGTCGTTTTGATCCATTTGGTACTGCCAATGCAGCAGCAAGTGGAACAGGTAGTAATGGTAATTTTGTAGAACGCGGTGAGCGTACTTGGGGTGTTGGTTATAATGAAAATCGCGTTTATTTCGCACGTTGGGTAGAAGATAATGGACGTAGTAATCCAACGGCAAAAAATGAAATTTATAGTATTGATTTAGATGGTTCTGGAGAGTTTAATACCGCTGGAGCTGGAGGAACTTTTGCAACTGGTGAAACGCTAGAAATTTCGTTACCCGATTACCCAGGAGGCGATTATTCTAATCCCGTTTCGGATATTACTTTTTCTAAAAAAGGCTTAATGCTGGTAGCGGAACGCACGATGCGTACCGATTGCGGCGGCGGTTTTACAAATAGTTGGTACAGCTACGCACACCGTGCGCGGGTTTTAGAATATGAAAACCCAACAGGAACATGGCAACTGACTCCTGGTCATACTTTACCAGTTTCGGCAACGAATAATAATCTTAAATATCGCATCGGTTTAAATGCTAATGCAAACTCTGCTGGTGGTGTTACTTACAGTCACGAAAGTTACGATCCAAATGGAAATATTGACCCCGAATGTGACCAATTTATTTGGGCTTCTGGTGATAATTTAAAATACGTTACCAACGATAACACTTACTGCGCAAATAATAAAATTTGGGTGTATGGATTACAAGGTACAGACGCTAATACAGGCGGTACAGCTGGTAGTAGCTTTCTCGTCGATCTCGATGCCTACGTTTGTTTTCATGAAAAAATATTACTCGGTGATGTAGAAATTGCGCAGTGCCCTTGTCCCGAAGATGATATTGTAGATTGTGAGGACGTAGATGTTGATTTTAAATTTGATAATACAGCTGATGCTGGCGAATGTTGTTGGGATATTGATTTGACCAATAATTATGGTAATACTTTAGTACAAATGGAAGCGGTGATTATTACGCCGGGTGTGATCTTCGATTATACCAGTTTAGGCGCAGGCTACAATTGGGTAGGTGTACAAACGCCAACCTTAGCCCGTTATGAATATCCAGGCGGTATTCCGATGAATAGTGCCAATGCTTTTCATTTCTGTTTGGGCGATATTGATGCTGGCGAAGTACCGCAGATTATTGAATTCCGTTGGTACGAAGAAGGCCCTAATGGACAACGTAAGTGGGTCTGTTCTGAACGCATCACACTCGACTGCCAACCTACTCCAGCTGATGATTGTTGGGAAATTCTCAATGCTAAATTCGATTGTACCGACAATCCTAATGAATATAAATTTACCTTTGACATTAAGAATTTAGGTATTTTTAATGCGACTACCGTCGAATTATCTAACCTCACCGCTGGTTTTGGTTTCAAACCATTCTTCCCCATGATTGGTGGCACGGGCGCACCTAATTACAATGTTTCTATTCCTCCAACGCCAATGGGCGGGACAGCAACTAATATCTGCGTTATTATTCATACCACTATTCCGATAACGAGTCCGACGAGTATTACTTTCGATGTCGGTTTGTCAGGTTTAAATGCAAATCAGGAGTACGAATGTTGTCAATTTGATCTGCCGTTCACGGGTGAGTTAAAGCCCTGTTGTGAGCCTTGCGACGATGTGATTATTCGTTCTGTTTCCTTTGACGACGACTTGCCTAATCAAGATGGCGATTGCTGTCATCGGTTGGATATTTTAGACGTATGTGATGATAATTTCTTCACTGCGATTGAATTAAAATTAAGTCCAGCGGGCGTGAATTTCGGTTCGCACATCTTTGGCGCAAGTGGAACAGGCTGGATTGTGACCGCTTCTTCCAGTAATTTCATTCGCTTAGAACATTTCACAGGCACAATTCCGATGGGTAGCTACTTCGATTTACTCCAGTTCTGTTTGGATGATATTCAAGCGGGAGAAGTACCGCAAATTGTGGATGTATGCTTAATGACAGTGAATAATAGTGCTCAACAGGAAGTAGTAGCTTGTAGCGATCGCTTAATTTTTGATTGCCCCGCTCCTGTTGATAATGACTGTTTAGAAGTGTTAGAATCTGCTATCAATTGTAACCAGCAAGATCCCAATAAACTGGATGTGACCTTGACGATTCAGAACAATTCTCAACCCGCGAATAATGCAACGCATTTAGAAATTGTATCCGTTATTACACCAGCTGGCATTGTAGCTTTCCCCAATAGCATTGACCTCGGCGGCGTGATTCCACCGGGTGGTACGGCAACTGTTAATACTTGTCTTTACACCACGAGTGGTTTCCCCGCGCCGGGCAAAAATATCAAGTTAGAATTACGTCTGCGTGATGATTCTGGGGACGATGCTTGGTGTTGTATCGAAAGTGATACGCTTTGTTTAGTGATGCCTAACTGCTGTTGCGAACTCGATCCGCCACAAGCGTTGACGCATCCATTTGTAGGACAAGCAGTCGGTACTTGTCGCTCTGGTCAACTAGGCCCACCATATGATACGCCTTACGTGATTGGCCGTATGGATATTACCAATCATCCTGCTGCGCCTGTAGGCTCTAACTGGGGTTCTACTTCCGCGCCACCACTACCGATGTACCACGGACCAACGGATAACTGGACAGTTGATAATTTAGGAGAAGTCTTTGGTATCGCCTTAGATTTGGATGGTAATATTTATACTTCTGCCACAAGTATTTATGCTGGAGCGAAACAGTGGGGAACCGCAGGCGATCCGAGTATTTATAAAATTGACGTAGCGGGTAACATCTCTGTATTCAATAGTACTTTACCAAACGCTACTGGTTCGAGTGGTTTCAAACCTGGTTTTGGAAATATTTGCTACAACTATAAAGCAGATGTATTCTACGTTTCCAATTTTGAAGATGGACTTATTTACGTCTTAGACGATAATGGAGTGGTGATTGATACTTACGATCCGATACCGACTATTTCTGATAGTAGTGCGGGTTGGACAGACGCTGAAAACCGCGTCTTTGGTTTAGCTTATCACAAATTTGAAAATCGTTTGTATTACGCAGTTTGGAATGTAGATTTTGGACAGCCTAGTAACGCAACGGATATGAAGCACAATGAAATTTGGTCAGTAGATTTGGATGGTGTTGGTGAAATTGCAGGTACGACTAATCAAATGGAAATCGAATTACCTTACTATCCAGGTTATCCTTATCGTTCTGGACCAGTAGCGGATATTTCGTTTTCTAATGACGCAACGCAAATTTTACTCGCTGAGCGGAGTATGTCTAATTTTTATAGCAGTGCGCATACCTCTCGTTTACTGTCTTATCAATGCGACGGCAGTGGTAGTTGGGTAGCAGACCCGGTCGATAAATACGAAACGGGGGCTATCTATGGTACCAATTGTGCGGGTGGTACAGATTTCGCCTATGGCGATCAAGCACGAACCGACTGTGATCAGGTGGTCATGGCTACGGCAGATGCGATTATTCTAAGTGGTGGAGTAGCGCTCTACGGCGCAATGGGCTTCCCGGTAGCAGGCGGCGATGTAACCAACAGCTTCCTGATTGATTACGATGATAATACGACAGGTACAGATAAAACGGAACTCGGAGATATTGAAATCTTCCGCGACCCTTGTTGTCGAGCACCAATCGACGAACCTTGCGAACTGACTGTGATCCACGAGCAAGAACTCGAAGGTTGTGTAGGTGATGGAGTTAATCTGAATCCAATTATCGGCGGCGCAGTTGGCGCATACACTTGTGTTTGGATGCCTTCAGCTGATTTTGTTGACCCGAATGTTTGTAATGCCGTCTTTACCATTCCAACGGTTGGTGTGCATTGGGTAACGCTAACAGTTACGGATTCTAAAGGCTGTACAGCAACCGTACGCGTAAAAATAGTCGGTCAAGATTGTGGTGGTGACAACTGTTGTATTGATGAAGAACTTTTCTGCGATGAAGTAAATAAAGGCTTCAATTGGTCACCCGTACAAAACGAATGTGGTCAAATTGCAGTGACGCCACTTGGCATGTTTGATGAATGTGATGAAATCACTTGGGATTGGGGCGATGGTACACCACCAACCGTAACAACTGGACCAAGTAGCGTTCTACATACTTACGCTAATGATGGCGGCTACGTGATTTGTATGACGGTACGTCGTTACACACCAGAAGGGGAGTTGTGTCTCGAAAAACGCTTCTGTCGTGATATTTATGTGAAACCATGTGAATGCCTATGTGATGAGAAGTTCTATGACGATGTCGCTGAAGGTTTCGACTATCGCAATAATCCACTTGGTGATCAGTGTCGTAAGTTCTCTTTCCGTCCGAAAAAAATGAAAGACACGGATCAGGTTAGCTGGGAAATTAAAAATGCGAGCGGAACCGTAATTGGTGGCGGTACTGGATTTACTTACATGTTTACTTTCCCGTCCAACGGAAATTATGAAGTATGTATGTACGTTCAACGTAATGATGTAGTAAATCAAGTTGAATGTAAAGCGCGTCGTTGTATGAAAATTCGAGTACGCTGTTTGAATACGGGTACAGTCAACGACGACCCAATTGATTTTAATCCAATTGGTAACGGTGGATTTGGCGATGGTTCTATTCCAGGTGTATTGACGGAAGGTGGACGCGCAGATAGCTGGGAAGCAACAGGCGCACCCATCCTGTTCCCAACCATCGGTTGTGATGACGAATTCTTTGTACGCCTTGCGGGTAATGCCGAAGAGCACGATCAGTTAAATCAGGATCTCGAATTAATGGATGGTTCGATTTATCGCTTACAAATGTGTACTCGTCCAATACAACTACCTCCAGGTTCTACTTTGATTGCAGTGCTTGATGGCGGTGATGAAGTAAGTCAGGTAGTCATGACGAAATCATTCCCAGAAGGTACGCCATCTGAGTGGGAAACGATTTATTCGAATCTATTCCTTCCTGCTTACTCTACAGCTCAACTGCAAATTTACGTAGTAAACGGAGTGGTAACGCCAAGTCCAGATGACTACACTATCATTGAAATTGACAATGTCCAACTACAAAAAATGGATTACTACTGTGATGATCGAGATGTCGCGATTATGGATGCTGCTGAAACGCCTTTTGCGGGTCTTAATGGCTACTACGCCGAGCGGAATGCCACGAGTAACGCTAAATTTGCTCCTGGTTCTAATACCATTATTCGTGCAGGAAACGAAGTAACCTTGAGTGCAGGATTTAGTACCATGCCAGGTGCAGAATTGCTTGTCACTATTGAAGATTGTGAAATGGAATCTATTGCGCCAGCAATTGAGTTTGAAGTAGCAGATCGCAATGATTCAGTAGAAGAAGAGTTAGTACAAGTAGCTGATATTCAGTTGATTGCTGCGCCGAATCCATTCCGTAGTCAGACGGATGTTTTCTTCCACTTGCCAACGGCAGAAGCGGTTTACTTAAACCTATTCCGCGCCGACGGAAGTGTCGTCAAAACGCTAGTCAATGGTCAAATCATTGCAGCGGGCGACCACCGTTATCAGTTGGATGGAACGAATTATCCTGCGGGCATCTACTACTTGCAATTGCAGACCAAAGACGAGCGCAAGATGCAGAAGTTGATTTTGTTGAAATAGAGATTAGAAAAGGGAAAAGAGACCGTTTTACTGAGAGAGGAGAGAGGCAGTTATCATTTTTATGATGCCTTTCTCTTTTCTCTCCGCTCACTTCCCTCTTCTCAAAAAAAATATTTGCTTTACAGTTTGGAAACTGTTTTTGGAAAAGGCATCGTTCAAAGGAGCGATGCCTTTCTTTTTGTTAGAGGGTTGGTAAATAATGATCTAAGCTCGCTAGGGTGCAGCTTTCTGCTGCGCTCTAGCTTTCATCAGGTATATTATTTCTATTCTCTAGCCCGCTAAAGAGTCGAAAGAGTTCTAATTATCCCTATTTTTGTCGGCGTACATTTTCAATCATAAAATAATCTATTTTCATGAGCAACTTAAGCTACACCAGCGGAACAAGCACTATTCCATTATTAGGAATAACTATCGGAGATAAATTTGATAAAATTGTAGCGCAATATCCTAAACAAGAGGCGTTGGTTGTCATCCATCAAAATATCAGATGGACTTATTTAGAATTGCAAGTGGAAGTGGATCGTTGTGCTAAGGCTTTAATAGCTTGTGGATTACAAAAAGGCGATCGGGTAGGCATTTGGTCACCTAATCGCTACGAATGGA
>JBGCES010000846.1:0-4726 GCA_045106545.1 Saprospiraceae bacterium | reverse complement strand
TTTACAGTATTTCTTCCATTATAATCCCAAATTAATGCATGATAATACAATATTCCTCCAGCATTTGCTCTATTGTTTGCAAACAAACTATTGTAAAATCTCCACCTAACCTTTACTGCCAGTGAGGTATTTGTCCAATATCTAGCTTGAGAGTATACTACACCTCCCCGATTAGATTGATTGTTTACAAATGTTGAAGCATTAATATTTATATTGACATTACCATGAGTCCAGTAATTGGAATAAAATACTCCACCATTATAAGATGCATAGTTATCATTAAACTGGCAGTCAGATGAAATGAAGTTGACAGTACCATTCCCTGATTGATCAAATCGAACAGCACCTCCATAGGTAGCAGCATTACCGCTTATTACTGAATTATGAAGTCTTAATGTTGAGTTGTAGCCAATTGGAGTCGTATTTTTAAGATTCATTCCGCTATAACTAGCAGCACTGATAATTATTCCATCTATCTCTGAATCTTTGATTGTCGAAAGTTGCGCTGTCAAAATACTATAATAATTAGCTCCTTTAATCTCATTTAAAGGATCACTAATGATAACTACATCATCTAAACCTCCACTATTTCGATCCGCATCCCCACTCAAAATCGTCTTAAACGCATCCCAATCCCGATCTCCCATGCCTGGATTTCCCCCATCAGGAAATCCCCCATACACCTTTACATCAAAATCAATATAAAACGTATTATTCTGATTAGTCGGCGTGGAAGGTTTCGTCCAATCGCGTTCTTTGGTGGGATAATACACGCCTTCCGCGATCCAGATTTCTTCTTTGTTATTAGCTTTGGCATCTTCGATGGCGGTTTGTAAATCGGTGTAGGCGTTCGCCCAGGAAGTGCCGTCGTTGTTGCCCGTTGCATTGTCATTAACGTAAACAGTGTTAGTGACACAAGCCGCGCCGCTATATTCGTACGCGCCCCAATCCCAAAGGTTATCCGTTCGTTGATTGTCATCTAAATCATTGGTTGGCGCAGCGCCGCCGATCTGATTCGCATCAATGGCGGGGGAACATTGCATTAGGCGATAGTCGCCAGCGTTAGGATCGACGAAAAGTGGATCTTGGTCGAGGACGGTAGTGGAAAGTAGGTAGCCGCCTTCAATAATGCTATTTTGTATAGTGGGCGTTTGTTGTCCAAAGTCTTCAATGGGACTGCCTGTGTTGCCCCATAGAATAGAATTGTGGACTTCGGGCGTACTGCCATAGTTATACAAAACACTACCATTCGCCGCAATATTATCGGCGAAGGTACAGAAGTAAAATTGCGGTGCGCAGTAGCCGCTGGTCGAACCGTTGGCGTTAAGAACTGCTACGTTTAAAGCTACGCCGCCATCACCGCCTGCTTCGTTATTCGTGAATAAGCAATTGATAAAAGTCGGCGTTACGTTACCATTGGTCGCGTCATTAAAAAGCACGCCCGCATAGTCGGCTGCGAAGTTATCTTGGAAGGTACAATTTTCAAAAGCGGGTGAGGCATTACCACCATTTCCATTATTGACAATTGCGCCGTTGCCTTCGGTGAAGTGATTAGTAAAATAGCAATTTGCAAACGTGGGCGAAGCCTCTCCGCTGCTGCCATCGTTATAAACGGCACTACCGAAATAGGCAGCATTGCCATAAAACCCGCCGTTGCTGAATGTTAGCGAAGCATTACCACCTTGCGTTCCATCGTTATAAATACCTGCACCAAATTCAGCCGCATAATTACCGATTACCCAACAATGATTGAGCAAAGGCGTACTCATTCCGCCTGCACCGTTGTTGTAGATGCCGCCGCCGCGTGCGTCCGTACCCGTACTTCCCACATCGCTATCACCACCAATAATTGTAAAACCATCCAGTATCATATTGTTACTCAACTGCTCTAACCATAATACGTGATAAGCGTTATCGCCAACGATATTTACATCCACATTTGGAAAAGGGTTACTGCCTGTCCATTGATCATTTCCTTGAAAATCACCACTTAGAATACTCTGCCCCAGAAAGCTGGGATCGCGCTGTGACAGATCGGTTTCCGATCCAGTAAAGCTACCGTAAATCTCGACATCTTTATTAAGATAGAAGGTGCGATCTCGACCGCCCGAAGCGACGCCCGCTTTATTTTTGGTCGGTGTAAACGTTCCCGTTGCAACCCAAATTATATCACCCGCTTGTGCTGCATCAATCGCGTCTTGAACTTCCGCATAAGGCGTTAGCCAAGGCGCATTACTACCTGCTGCGCCGCCTTGCGTAA
Source organism: Saprospiraceae bacterium (assembly GCA_045106545.1). Lineage (GTDB taxonomy): Bacteria > Bacteroidota > Bacteroidia > Chitinophagales > Saprospiraceae > JBGCES01. The sequence continues at coordinate 2,466 of JBGCES010000846.1, read as the reverse complement.
CGGTTAAAATATTGGGTCGAACTTCCAAACTAATCGTACTGCTTCCCACTTCTTCCGTAAAATCAGCGCAAATATTACAGTTTGTAATCGCATCTGCGATTTCGTAGATAGTCGTGTAATTTTTATTTTGAAAATCAGTATAACTGCCTTCATAGGATAAGCCGTAGATCTGATAATTTCGAGTTGCCAATCCCGCAAACACTGTGCTGTAATCGGGTGCGTTAATGCCTTCTACGGTTTGGAAAATTGCGCCATTACCGCCGTCCTCCGCCGCGATCCAGATATAGCTAAAAGGCGTAGGAGGCGAAGTCGTATTGGGGTCAGTTAGTACAGAATAATCGGCAGTGTAGGCTGGACTATCATCGCCGTTTTGGATTTGCGTAACCGCTGGTGGGTTGACTGCGCCTGCTTCGGCAATACAAGGGGTAATGCTCAATGAACCCGAGTTAGCTTGCGGCATTTTACCATCGCCATTGCTATCCACGTACATCATCGCCGTGCGGCTACTATTGATGTCAACGGTCGTCGTAACTGCTTGCTGCAAATCAAAAATCAGTTCAAATAAGACATCACCATTGGATAGCGTTTTTCCAGCTACATTATTATCAATCCAATAGGCAGTCAGATCTCCGCTACTCGCATGGGTTGTCCCAATATTGGCACTATTGAAATTAAGCTGCGTATTCAGCTTATCGACACTATTATATTGCAATACAGCGGGATCGAAACTAATAGTAAATTGAAAACCCTGTACCGTAGAAAAATCCGCTACGGTCACTGGAAAACGAAGAGTGCTACAATTAGCATCTGAATTGACATCGGCGACTGAAAAAGTGGTATTGCCAGCAGGTAAATTACTCGCACATACGCCCGTTGCATTTCCGCGCGCTACGGCGATAAAATCAGCGGTTTCATTTTGATTTAAGTTAGAAAAGCTGATGGACTCGCTAGGCATATCACCAAATGGAAAACTTGGATCATTGAAAGTATGACTGCTAGGTGCGAAAAAATAGTAGTCATTCATCGGTTGGATTTGCAATAAGTCTTTACTAATGACGACTATATCAAAGGTGGTAAGTCCACCATTATTATTCGCATCGGCTGCAATCAACAAATAAGGATCATTAATGGCTTCAATGGCTAAGATATGCTTTCTAATTGCTAACATATCGAGGATGCTGTTGCAACTGTGGGTGGTTTCTTGGGGAGTGACGGTGTAATTGCCGCCTGTGGTTAGATTAGCGAAATTGAAACTTCCATTAGGATCAGTAAGAATGGAAGCAGTGGCATCACCGGATAATTGAACATCAATGGCAGCAACATTTCCACCAGTTGGGTAACTAATATTACCAGAAATCGCGGGATTCGAATTAACAACTAATTGTAATGTTGTTGAAGTTTGATGAATGCTACCGCCGACAGGCAACTGCAAAACATTCGCAAAACTACCACTCAACATTCCGCCCGTCGTTTCAATCAACGTATAAGTCCCATCTGTAGGCGCAACGGGAGTCACACCACAATTATTCAATGCACAAAAAGTCAGATCGCTACCCAGCGTAATGTTGCCCGTAGCGGTTACTTTGTCTAAAGTATTTCCATCAATTTCAATCTGCACTCCGCTCCCCGTAGAAAAATCGCCTTCAATCATCAATTCACCCGGCGAGCAACCAGGCGTAATCGCACCATTATTATTCAAATTAGAGTTAACAATTAACGTCCCTACGCCACTGATAAAACCCGTTCCCTTGTTGGCAAAAGGAATACCTACGGTATAAGTCGTGGTGATATCATCGCACTTGCGAAATTCGTTATTGTTACAAAAACTGCCCGTGCCGCTAAGTCCGTGGGAAGTGTTACGAGCGGCGAGAAACGTACCGTTATTTTCGATACTACCTGTACCGTTGATGGTAAGGGTTTCATCCAAATGTTCCAGTGTTGCGCCATTTTTAATTTCTAAAGTACGTTCTAAAGTCAGCCCCGTTCCGCTGATTGTTCCCATCGCGCCATTGGCTAAAATCAGTTTCCCTGCGCCTGCCAAACTACTCGTTTGCGCCGTTTCCCACACCAGTTTTTCAGTAACCGTCAAGTCTCCACCCGTGATGCCCGTGACGACATTGGGATTAAAACAAAGTTCCGCGACGGAAACGTTGGGAATATCAATATTGACTACGCCATCTAGTTGCACTTTGTCCGTTACGGTCGGCACAGCGCCACTTGCCCAGCATGCGGCAGTACTCCAATTGCCGTCACAACCCGCCAAATTAGGATCGAAACCGAGTTTTTTCTCAAATTCGCTAACGTGCGCTAAACTCCATTCTCCCGCTGCATTTTGCAAACGGATATAAATTTGATGCGTACCTGCACTTAATTGCGAAATATCAGGAGTAAAATCATGGTCAATCGTTGCGCCCGAAACCGTAATCGGACTACCTTGATCAAAGCCAGGATCGGTATTAAAAAAGT
>JBGCES010000845.1:0-6345 GCA_045106545.1 Saprospiraceae bacterium | reverse complement strand
ATCCCACGACCTTATTACCTTTAAAAAAGACAAAGTCTACAATCACGACTCTATTCACTGGTCAAGGTCAGGGGGACGCACCACTAATTATGTCAATGGGCAAGACTCAAATAATGACCGATGACATCCCTCCGAAAAGTGGACAACACTGGCGAGATATTTACCAGCAGCCATTTACATCGCAAGGTTTTGGACTAGATTCTTTTGCATTATTTTACCCAAATTGTTACGGTGTTTTTGGTTTCCACGATCAGGATGGTACTGCGGATGATGTTTATAATATTTATGGTTGGAATGCAGAAAATAGCTCACTGACCGATTTATTAGACGGTAATCCGTTGCCAGCAGTTGCAACAGATACGACTCCAGCGGAAGAGTTAGATTTATTTACTGACAATCAGTATTTATTTTTTACAAAAGTTTCGGTATCTGAACAGATATCTGGAGATGTAGCTCCAGATCAAACTTATCAACTAAACCTTGGGACTACCCTACCGAATGCTTTACACAATCGTATTAGTCAGGCAATTGATCATTCTGTACTCGGTGCAGCCCATACAGAACACGTAGTGCGCATGTCTGATATGCAATTACTGCAAACCGCTTCCCTCAATGGTGATATTAATTATCAGGTTACGGCACACGAAGCAACTTTCAAATCTAAGCCAGGAGGTATTCATTGGCAAATTCGCCTTGATAGCTTAAATAAGAATCAGAGTGAAAAAATATCTCAAACGGAGCTTTACGCACTCGTTTTAAAAGATCCAACTTTACTTCGGCAATTAATCGCAATAGCAAAATGTCTGAAAACACTGAATCAAATACAAGCTACTTCCGATCAAAAAACACATCGCCTAAATACACTGCGTTCAAATGTATTCGCAGACGAATATTTATTCGGGAAGCAATTTGAGTATTCAACAAGATTTGATCACTACTTTAAAAGAAAATGCTGCTTATCTCGCGCCTCGGTTATTGCAGTCAGCCCGTATCAATTCTCAGTGGTTAGATGCAGATACAGACGATACGATTGATAATATTCCAATCAATACTCCCATTTGTGGTTGGGTAGTCAGCATGGTCATTTGCGGATAGCTTTGATAAGCTTCCTGATAATAGTTCATTAAAAAAAGTGAATTTTACACAGCCATCTACTGCAAATGAAGTTACATCCCCTACAATTTTTATCGCAACATCAGATTTAAAATATGGTGCTGCTGGTAGTGAAAAAAATTACTCAAAAGGCATTAATTTCTTTGGTACAGTTAACATTGTCGAATCTCGTATCTCAGCAGTTACTAAACCATGGGCAAAAGTGGCTACTGAACATGATTCTACTAATTTTATCATGCCCGTTAGCGGAACAATAGTTCTTAATCAAGATAACTTTGAAAACAATCATGTTTTACGTCTTACCTACATAGGTACAGACAAAGGCAATACCTTTAAAATACCTAAGACGAATTATGAAATTGCCTATGATCGAGCTGAAATCGCGTCTTATCTCACTGATGTCTCAGAAGAAACTAGCCCTATTTTTAAGAAAATAAACGGTGCTGGCTCTTCTGGTACGATCAGAAATGTCAGTACTGGAGAGAATGATAGCAAGTTTACTGGTATTTATTTGACTACCTATCATGATTGGACACCTTCTGGTAATGAAGAACAAGTGAATGATAATAATCCTTCACCTAGTATGTATGAATTCTACAAAGATATTTCTGTATCTGCTTCCAATGATGTTACCGCCACCATTAATGATGCTTTTAGTCTCTTTGGAATCGATCCTTCTGAGCAGGATATAGATGCTGGATTTTTAAACAGCATTCACTTTGAAAATCTTTGTGTAGTAAAAGATGGTGCAGGTAATTATCCATTACTATCAGTAGGTGCTAATAAAGGTTTTGATACAATCGATGCTAATTTAATACTATTGTTATTAGCAAGTTATACTAAATCAACTACAAGCAATGATCTAAAGAAATTCATTTGGGATTGTGTTTCTGATTTTGGAAGAGTAGGTACTGCGATAAGTAACAGTAATAATCAGCCACTTGATTTTGATCAAATTTATCCTGGTTTACAAAACGAAGTACCTCCAGTCGTTAGAGGGGATCTAGGTGATGGCTCAGCAGTTGATTGGAATACTTATGATACTCACATGGAATTTGGAAATTCGCAAGATAAGTCATTGGTATTAAATGATTTAGATGCAAAATTAGCCTTAACCGTTGCCACTAATTATGAAGTAAATATTACTGCAAAAAAAAACTAAATAAGCCACTAAATTTAGGTGGATACCTAACTATTCCTTATAAAGATCAACAAGGAGTTATAAACAAAGTAACTTTTGATCTCCAATCAAATCCAGCAGGGAAGGGATTATTATTTTCTTTAGAAAAAAGTAATCCCCTTCCCTTACCCCTTATTGTAAAAATGGCATTTTTGGGAGACGAGACCATTGCTCAAATTATTCCAGCTGTAAATATTTATACATTAGATATTACGATTGGTGAGTATGACGAAACACTATGCAAGAAAAATGGTATTAATACACTTACTGATGATTCTAATACACCTTACCAATTCGTAGCAGGTATCGGTGATCAAACACCATCCATGCACTTTTCTCAATACGAGCAAAAACAAGATAAAAGTGAAACGAAAAAATTTGAACTATCTAAACTAGATTTCACCTATTGTAGTAAGAAAAAAGTAGCTAATCTTACCATTAGTGCGACAGGTACCTACGATGATGACTTCAAATTCACCAAACTAGCATTAACCTATGATTATAAAGAAAGTTCTGATGCAATACAAGCAAATAATGAAGCAACTTGGGGAATTGACGGAGAAGTACAAGTAGAAGCCTATGGTAGCAATGAAGCTAAATTTAATGTAAGCTATCATTCCACGGAACAGGAGAAAAAACTACAATTTTCATTCGATAACAGCTCTGGTACGCTTATTCAAACCGATAATTTTGCTTTAAAAGAACTAGATATTGTTATTGACATGGTGAATCCTAAACCAGATCCAGATTAAAAATATCAGTAAAATAACAAAATAAAGCTACCTTAGCGGGTAAAAATCACCATGCCCACAAAAGGAAAAATAACACTCACCTCATTACAACAATTGGTCGAGCAAGATGCCATCGAAACGGTCATCGTTGCCTTCACCGATCACTACGGTCGCTTGGTTGGCAAACGCTTTGCGGCTGATTTTTTTGTGGAAACAGCGCAGGCAGGAACGCACGGCTGCGATTATTTATTGACGACCGATATGGAAATGGAACCCGTGGCGGGTTATAAATTTGCCAATTGGGAATTAGGTTATGGCGACTTTCATTTAGTACCTGATTTCGATACTTTACGCATCGCGGATTGGTTGGACAAAACGGCTTTAGTAATTTGTGATGTAGAAAATGAAAAGACGCATCAGCCGACTAGCGTTGCGCCGCGTTCGATTTTGCGCAAGCAAATTCACACTTTACAACAATCTGATTATCAGTGCTTTGCAGCGAGCGAATTAGAATACTATTTATTTAATAACAGCTTCCGCCAAGCTTTCGCGCAGCATTATCACGACCTTGAACCAGCGGGTTATTACCTCGAAGATTATCATATTTTACAAGGAACGCGTACGGAGCATTTTACGGCTGCGGCGCGTCGTCACTTGCAGCGTTCGGGCGTTCCCGTCGAAAATTCTAAGGGCGAATGGGGACTCGGACAACACGAATTGAACGTGCGTTATGCCGAGATTTTAGAAATGGCGGATCGGCACGTGGTGTATAAACAATGTCTCAAAGAAGTGGCGGATGCCAAGGAATTATCCGTTACTTTTATGGCAAAATTCCACGAAGAACGCGCGGGTTCGAGTTGCCATATTCATATTTCTTTATGGAAAAATGGTGAGAACGCTTTTGCAGGCGAAGATGATTTTCATGGGATAAAATGTTCGGCTACTTTCCGTCATTTTTTAGGCGGTTGGATCAAGTACGCAGCGGACGTAATGCCGTTTTATGCGCCTACAATTAATTCCTACAAACGTTATGTTGATGGCTCGTGGGCACCGACGCGCTTGGCGTGGAGTTACGATAATCGGACGGCAGGTTTTCGGGTAGTGGGAAAAGGCAGTAGCTTACGGATTGAGTGCCGCATTCCAGGCGCGGATTGTAATCCCTATTTGGCATTTGCGGCTTCCTTGGCGTGTGGAATGGCAGGTGTTAACGAGCAAATCGAACCGCCCGCGATGTTTGTGGGTGACGTATATGCTGCGAAGGAATTACCGACGGTTCCGCTTTCACTAAAAAGTGCCACTACCCTATTCAAAAATTCCGCTTTCGCTAAAACAGCATTCGGTGAAGCGGTGGTTGAGCATTACGCACATTTTTACGAGCAGGAACAACTGGCATACGAAAAAGCCGTCACTGATTGGGAACGAAAAAGATATTTTGAAAGAATTTAAATAACGAGAGGACAGAAGACAGATCGCTGCGCTGACAGAAGACAGACTGCGCGTCTTTTGTGATCTGTCAATGAAATGGTCTGTCCTCTGTCTTCTGTATTAACCCTCAAAAAATAACAACGCCGTTTTTTAAATGGCGTTGTTACTTTTTGATCAATAGACAAGTATGCGTTTAAAAAATAAAATTGCCCTCATCACGGGCGGAAGTGCTGGTATCGGCAAAGCGACTTGCGAATTATTTGCTCAAGAAGGAGCGAAAGTCGTCGTCGTAGATATTAATGAAAAAGATGGCGAAGCAGTCGCAGCTGCTATTCGTAAAACGGGTGGACAAGCTGCTTTTGTGAAAGCCGATGTTTCCAAAGCAGCGGATTGCCAAGCCATGATCGATTTCGCGGAAGCAGAATTTGGTGGATTACATATCCTATTTAATAACGCTGGCATTATGCACGGCGATGACGGCGATAGTCAAACAACGACCGAAGACATTTGGGACTTGACCATGAATATCAATGTCAAAGGCGTATTTTTTGGTTGTAAATATGGTATTCCATTAATCAAAAAATCAGGTGGCGGTTCGATTATTAATACCGCTTCCTTTGTTGCACATTTGGGCGCAGCCACTTCACAAATTGCTTATACAGCAAGTAAAGGTGCAGTACTTTCGATGTCGCGCGAGTTAGCGGTAATTCATGCGCGCGAAGGTATTCGAGTCAATGCACTCAGTCCTGGTCCATTGCGGACGGAGTTACTCATGGCATTTTTGAATACAGAAGCGAAAAAGCAACGGCGTTTAGTGCATGTACCGATGGGACGTTTTGGCGAAGCAATAGAAATTGCAAAAGCGGCGCTGTTTCTGGGATCGGATGATGCTAGTTATGTGACGGGAACGGAATTTTTGGTAGATGGCGGAATTACGGCAGCTTATGTGACACCAGAGTAGGGTCGTAGAGACGTTTGAAAAAACGGCTGCACAGGTGAAAATTTTAGCAGAACGCACCAGTCAGAAACGTAGCGTAAGTGATATTTTCTTGATGTAAAAAGACACTGTAAAAAATTAGGGATCGGATTCCTCGGAGGAATCCGATCCCTTTAAACTTGTACTAATAAAAATAGCCGCCCCGAAAATCGAGGCGGCTTAGTTATAAGTCACTTTATCTAACCGAAATTTATTTGCTAAATATAGATGGGGTGAAAGAGGGCGACGTTTACTAAACTTTAAAAGTTTAGTAAACGTACACACCCGTTGTTTTCTACATTATTTCACCATCAATTTCTTCATCTGTACTTGCTCACCGCTACGTACTTGAATAAAGTACATACCGCTGGTCAAGTTATTGAAGTTGATGCGTTCTGTAGTTGTTGCCGCTGCGATTTGTACGAATTGTACTAAGCGAGCTGCACGGTCTAAAATGCGAATCTCTACCGCTTGGTCTGCAAACATAGTCAAGTCCACATTTACAAAGTCCACTGCTGGATTAGGGAATACTGCAATCTCGTTAACCACTTGGTTATCAGCTGTTTCAATCATTGGCAAGTCCAACGTAGGTGTAGCTGTTTCAACTGCTTCTGCTCCGTTTTCAATCGTTTCATTTGCTGCCGTATTGCTACGTGGCGCAGCAGTTAATGCTTGAACAGGTGTACATCCAAGAGCGTAAGTAATCGCATTATCAAATAGCGATTGACCATCCGCAGTTAACTGATTTGGTGTACCATTAACTAGCCATAATCCAACCCGACGGGCAGGCGCAGCAGTTCCATTGACTAAATTTGCTCCAGTTTCGTAAGCAAAAATAGTTGCTAAGCCTCTACTCCCAGGAACAATTGCAATGATATCTGCTTCATTACTTGGTTTACCCCAAGATAAATACTTAGCAG
>JBGCES010000844.1:0-2514 GCA_045106545.1 Saprospiraceae bacterium | reverse complement strand
GCACTTTTATTCCGATTCCTTTTATATTTGTTATCAGACCTTTACTCCTTCAAGTTATGATCTTTCCCGCTTTTTGATTCGCACTACAGTACCAATTATTAGCACTGTCGTTTCATCTCACTAAAAATATTCGCACTTATGTTGCATGAGATGGAAAAACAGTGTAAGTACGAAGTTTGCATAGCTGTTGAGTTGACGTGACAGCAATTTTTCTTACGAAAGAGAGTTACACGTTGACTTCATCATGGCGCAGATGGATACGCTACTAACGTATACAAAACAAGTTGTTATCTAGCGGTTGTGTTTACTTAATTTGGACTAAGAAAAGGAAAGTAATTCTAACAAGTAGTAGTTTTTTTTCACTGATACAAAGTAACAAAAATAGTCGGCGGCAGAAAACCGTAGAAACCCCATTTTTGAAAATCAGGTATAAATACGGGGGTAAAAAGAGGACAGAGGACAGACCGCTGTGCTGACAGATCGTTTCACTGTCAGAGGTCAGATCGCTGCGCTGTCAGAACGTCTTCGACTGTCAGATATAGCCGGTCGGTCTCTTGTCTGACAGCCATTGGCGATCTGACAATAAAATGGTCTGACCTCTGTCAGCGCAGCGATCTGACAATAAAATGGTCTGTCCTCTCTCAGCAACGCGGTCTCCTCTACTTCCCAAACCAAAACGTATCGGGATTAATATTCACCAAATTATACTCCAACGCACAGACCACCAAACCAGCCGTATTGCGGCAGCCTAATTTCTGTAATAAATTGTTGCGATGTCCCTCCACAGTGCGGGTACTGATAAATAACTTGGCTGCAATTTCGGGCGTAGTTGCCTGTTCGCAGATGAGTTGTAAAATCTCCTTTTCGCGCTTCGTTAATTCCACTACAAAACCCGCTTTGGGCGTACCGCGCTTTTTTTGCACCATGTTTTCCCGAATCACGGTCATGACTTCATCCGTATAGAAAAAGCCTTTCTCTGCTACTTCACGGATGGTCAATTCTACCATTTGTGGTTCCGCATTTTTTGGCAAGTAAGCCGCTGCGCCCAGTTCCATCATGTTGATAATGAAGGCTTTAGAAAAATAAGACGATAACACAACAATTTTTAAATCTGCGTACTCGCGTTGCAATACCCGCGCGGTTTCAATCCCGTTCATTTCAGGCATATTCAAATCCAATAGTAACACATCGGGTGACTCTGCGGCTGCGGCTAGATTGGTTAATAACACCTTTCCATTTTCGGCTTCCAGTATGATTTGAAAATCCGCATAGTCACTTAATAGTGCCATCATGCCCTTGCGAAAAAGGGCTTCGTCGTCGGCAATGGCTATTTTTATCATAATGAATTGGTTTAAAGTTTACAATTGTTCATCCCCCTTTGAAGAGGGGCAGGGGGGATGTCACGTAAGAGTTGGTCTTAACATGGCGAACACAATTATCGCGTGTACAACATCCCCCTAGCCCCCTTCAAAGGGGGAATGGCAGCGTGCCTTTTATTTGCATTGAGTTTCAAAAACTTACCTCAATTTTAACTTCTACTCCTTCCCCCTCCGCCGTCTTCAATTCATACTTCCCACCAATCATATCCACCCGACTTTGCATATTTTTCAATCCCAATCCCCGCGCTCGTTGCGGATCATTGGCATTAAAACCCTTCCCATCGTCGCGATATTCAATCCGAATGCCACTTTCTTCCAACCACAGCTGAATCGTCACGCGTTGCGCTTCCGCGTATTTGAGCGTATTATTGAGTAGCTCTTGCAAAATACGATAGAGGTTGAGTGAAGTGGTGTAATCAATGTTATTCGCATCGTTTTTCATGACTTGTAGGACGACCTCCATTTCACCCGTGCGTTGATAGTGTTCGCAGAGTTCTTTGGTGGCTTCCAGCAAGCCAAACTTTTCTAAGGTCGGCGGTAATAAATCGTAGGCAATGCGTCGCGTGGACTCAATCGTCGTATTGAGCAACTGCTGTGCTTCCTCCGCTACCGTAGTCACCTCGGTAGCGGGACGTTGCAAGCGATGCAAGTGGAGTGCGATGACGTTCAGCTTAGAGCCAATTTCGTCGTGCAATTCCTTTGCCACGCGCTGCCGCTCGTCCTCCTGCGTACGGATGGTCTTGAACAACAACGCCTGTTGATGCTCCAATTCCAACTGCTGATTACGCATTTGTTCTTGCAGAATTTTTTTACGCGATTGATAAAAGAATAGCACCAAGGCTAAGGCTAACGTCAGCATCACAAGGATACCTACGATCATTAGCGTGAAGATTTCGTTTTGAAAAAATGTTGCCATCCTGCAAATAACACCAAAAGTTGGAAAACTAAGTACAGGATGGCATTAAAAAGCCAGAAAATGGCTTGCGTATCTTGATCTAAATTGCTTAACAATACATTGCTAAACATAAAGATGAAAAAGCTGCCCGCATAATAAATCAATATGGCAGCGTTGAGGATATTCAAAATTCGATTGGTTTCAATGCGATTATTTAATTGTAAAAAGTAATAGGCAATG
>JBGCES010000843.1:0-5733 GCA_045106545.1 Saprospiraceae bacterium | reverse complement strand
AACTTTAGTTTCCCCACATTTTCATTTCCCACCAAAAACGCCTAATCTTGCCTTTTTCAATTTCAAAATATAATACAACATGATCAGCATCATCATGGGCTCCGATAGCGACTTGCCAATTATGCGCCAAGCCGCCGATATTTTAAAAGAATTTGATTTAGAATTTGAACTGACTATCGTCTCGGCTCACCGTACGCCCGATCGCATGTTCAAATTTGCCAAAAAAGCCCATAAACGCGGCATAAAAGTCATTATTGCAGGCGCAGGCGGCGCAGCGCATTTACCCGGTATGGTCGCTTCTTTGTCGCCCTTGCCCGTGATTGGCGTACCCATCAAATCCTCCAATTCTATCGACGGTTGGGATTCTATGTTGTCCATTTTGCAAATGCCCAACGGTGTTCCCGTCGCCACGGTAGCCGTCAATGCCGCGAAAAATGCAGGGATTCTAGCTGCACAAATTTTGGGCGCGAGTGATAAAAAGATTCGCAAAAAAATGGCAAAATATATGGAAGAATTAGCCGATGGAGTAGCGGCGAAGTACAATAAATTGGAGGAAATTGGTTACGAGGATTATAAAAAATAATAGAAAGTGATTTGATGAAGTGATGTCGTCCAACGTCTTTCCGACGTTGCACGTATTCATGCTAAAAAATAGAAATACCTTCAACGTCAGAAAGACGTTGTAGGTTAGGATAAAATAGAACAATCTTACCCAACCATTTTAGTAGAGGTAACGTCTAACAGATAGAATTAAAAAACATAAAAGTTATGAAAAGTTTTATTAGTTGGGCGACAGTCCTTTTTGCATTATTCATTTGTTTTAGCTGCTCCAAAGAAGTAGAAATTAGCGACTCGAAGTACCTTTCCAAGTACGGTTATTTGATGATTCAATCCATTGAAATTGTACGTGAATCGGGTAATCAGCCTTGGATTACTTTCAGTTATAATGGGAACGAGCAACTTGTTCAAGCCGTAAGAAATGATGATGTCTTTACCTTCGATTATGATGAAGACAATCGCTTATTACAAATAATAAAAGAAAATCCCGCTTTAGGAACGTCCATCAAAGTAGATTCATTCGTTTACGATCAGTCAGATCGCATTATCGCCAAATACGGTTATTCGCACGTTTCTGATCCTGCTGAACAATCAGTGCTGTGGCAAAAAGAGGCGTATGAATATGATGCTCAAGGGCGAATAACAGCGCAAGTGTTGACCTTTTTAGACAATGATGTTTATGAAAGAGTAACGGAATACGATTGGAAAGATAATAACTTTAAATCTTCACATTTGATTACTACTGGTGATACTTGGTATAGAGCAGCATATAAATTTGATAATCGAGTAAACTATCGACTCCATCATCCCTACTTTCTAATGGAAGACGTCGTTCAAACGGAAAATAACGTAACTCAGATTAACTATTCTGATTTAGATCCATTGCTTGATTTAGCCTGCGATAAATGTGAATTTGAGTATAAATTTAACTCCGGAGGTGCAGTAATTGAGGAAACATTATTTAATGGAGTACAGCAATTTATCATTAATTACGATTAGAACACTCAGATCATTTCTCACTTTCCATCTGCTGCTGCAACACCCCATACGCTTTTGCCAATTGCTCGGGACGACTTTTTAACAATTCCAGATCGTGATAAAAATCTGCTTCCGTCACGCCGTGAATGGTAAATATTTGTTCGTAATAAACCCGTGCAACGCTATCTTTACGTTCTGTACCTAGTCCCGTCATCGCCGCTTCGGCGATATGTACGTCTTTAATGATTTTTAATAATTGCTCAGCTGGGATACTGAGTTGATCTTGCTGTGGAGTACAAGCAAAGAATAATGTAAAACTCAAAATGTAGAAGGTGAAATGTAAAAGTTGCCGCACGAGTTTTGTAGGTAAATTATGTGAGTGCGAAGTTTTTCAGTTCAGATAGGATTGCCCACGGATTTGACGGATCTAACGGATATTTGTAGGTTGTGAGCGTCAAAATGTTTATAAAATTCTACTTGCGACCTACACGAACTCGTTAAATCAGTTTGATCTGTGGGCAATCCTCCTAGGATAGAAAACTTCGTACACCTTTGAGGTGTAAAAAAAAAGCAGGGTAAAACTAGCACTTTTCTATTTGAAAAACTTCCTTCCTCACCAAATTCACTTTTCATTCACTCGAATTAGCGAAAAGGTACTATCATTTCTAACGACCACCAACCACTTCAACCCACCATCTAACTACTTTTTCCTAAATTAGCCACAATGAAAAAATTTTTACCTACTGCCGTTCTCCTCGCGCTCCTCATTTTGATCGGACTATTTCTTTATTTATTTACTGATAGTGACGTCAACTGGTCGGGCTATATTGCCATGGGCGTGTTCTACTGCGCCATCTTTTACATCGGTACTTATGCGGCTGCCGCCAAACGCGATGACACGCACGAGGGCATGATGCTCGCGGGGCGCAATATTCCGCTGTGGATTGCCATTTTTACGATGTCGGCGACTTGGGTGGGCGGTGGCTACATCAACGGAACGGCGGAATATACTAATACATCGGGTTTGGTGTGGGTACAAGCGCCGTGGGGCTACGCGATGAGTTTGATTATTGGTGGATTATTCTTTGCGCGCAAGATGCGCGAGCATGAATTTACGACCATGCTCGACCCGCTTGAACGGCGGTTTGGTAAAAAAATGGCGGCGGTATTATTCATTCCCGCGCTGTCGGGCGAGATTTTCTGGACTGCTGCGATTTTAACCGCATTAGGAACGACCTTCGGGACGGTTTTAGGATTAGAAACGACGCCTTCCATTATCCTTTCGGCAATGATTGCCATCGCCTACACTGCTTTGGGCGGACTCTGGGCGGTCGCGTTGACCGATATTTTGCAGATGATTTTGTTGTTTGTTGGTTTGGGTTTAGTCATTCCTTATGCGCTCCATCAAGTCGGTGGTTGGGATGCCGCTTGGGCGGAATACGTGGTTCAGCATGGCGCAGCAGCGAGCTTTTTTCCGAGTCGCGAAGCCTTGGGCAGTTACTATTGGAATTGGTGGGATTACGCGCTCTTGTTGATGTTTGGCGGTATTCCGTGGCAAGTATATTTTCAGCGCGTACTGTCTTCTAAAGATGCCAAAACTGCCGTGCGTTTATCCATTATGGCGGGTTTCGTTTGTCTGTTGGCGGCAGTGCCAGCGGTCATGATTGGCGTGATTGGATCGGTCGCCGATTGGCAAGGATTGGGTTTAAATCCGCCACCTGATGGTGCATCTACGTTGCCTTGGGTAGTGCGGTATTTGACGACTCCGTGGGTAGCGACGATTGGTTTGGGTGCGATTGCGGCAGCGGTGATGTCTTCGGTTGATTCTTCGATTTTATCGGCATCTTCCATGCTCAGTTGGAACGTGTGGAAACCCCTAGTGCGCCCCGATATTTCTTCCAAAAACCTGATGAAAGTCATCCAAAAATGTATTTGGATTATTGGTTTAGCTGCGACGCTATTGGCATTGCAAATTCAATCCGTTTACGAACTTTGGTTTCTCTGTAGCGACTTTGTCTATTGCCTACTTTTTCCACCTTTGGTCTGCGCTTTATTTGACAAAAAAGCGAATACTTACGGGGCAATTGCTGGATTTACAGTCGCCTTTATCCTCCGGTTTGGTGGCGGTGATGCGACGCTGGGCATCCCGATTACCCTTCCTTATCCGATGATTGAAGATGGGGTCGTGTTGTTTCCTTTTCGGACGTTGGCGATGCTGTCGGGGTTGATTTCGATTGTGGTGGTTTCGCGCTTGACGCAAGGGGTGTGTGCTGCAAGGAAATTGGAGGTGGAGTAGAGACCTATGACTGTTCAAAACTACTAATGTTATTCCGCTTATTTTTTATGAAACGCAAAGTTCGCGGAGGCGCGGAGTTTTTCTGCTCTAACACGCACTATTCATCACGCTTTGCGTGGCAGCATAGTTTTTAGATCGCGGAGCATTTTTTCTTACGAAAAAAATCAAGCGAAATACGCGGAAAAATGTGGGTTATAAATTTTGCTCAATACTGGAAATTTTGAACAGCCTAAGTAGAGACCGTTCTAAATTTTGATTTCTTTAATATTTTCCCTTTACCCATATTAAATATTTACTATTTTACAGTTTTTGAATTGTACTTAAAATTTTACAGACCAACTTAAACAAACAAACACATCAATGGAACTTACACCAAAAACGGGCTTGCAAGGATTAATTGAAAATTGGCAAAGTGATCTAATAGCCGCCGTAAGTGTCTCCCTCATTGCCCTACCACTTTCTTTAGGGATCGCCTTAGCAGCGGGTGCGCCTGCGATGTCGGGCATTCTTTCTGCGGTGGTTGGTGGGGTTGTAACGACCCTTTATCGGGGTGGACATATTTCCGTCAACGGACCAGCGAAAGGGGTGATTGCGGTTATCCTTTTGGGGATTGCCTTGATGGATGACGGTTCGGGGCAAGCTTTTAATTATGTACTGGCAGCAGTAGTCGTTTCAGGTGCCATTCAAGTCGTGCTGGGTTTATTGAAATTGGGGCGATTAGCGGATATTTTTCATTCTTCGGTGATTCATGGTCTTTTAGCAGCCATCGGAATTATCATTTTTGCCAAACAAATCCACGTGGCGATGGACACGCATTCTGATAGTTCGAGTATTATCCAAAACCTGATCGATGCGGTGGTTTACTTACCGCAAGCCAATCCTTTCGTGGTGATGATTGCTTTAGCAGGCTTACTGTTATTGCTGTTCCACTCTAAAATCAGTAATCGGTTTTTTCATATCTTACCAGCACCCATGTGGGTCATTGCGCTTTCCATTCCCTTTGTTTATTTTTTCAACTTCTTTGAGCAACAAACGCTTTCCTTCTTTGGAAAAGCCTACGAGGTCGGCCCTAATCTACTATTGGACATTCCCGATAATATTATGGATTCTATCATGCATCCTAATTTTAGTAAGATTAATACTATAGAATTTTGGACGACCGTATTATCCATTTTAATCATCACGAGCATTGAATCATTGGCAATTGCGAAAGCAATCGACAAAATTGATCCTTATAAACGCAAGACGGATTTGAATAAAGATTTGACCGGTATTGGATTGAGTACGATGGTTGCGGGGATGATTGGCGGCTTGCCCATTATTGCGGTGATTATTCGGAGTACGGTCAATATTCATAATGGGGCAAAGACCAAATGGTCTAATATGTATCAAGGATTGTTGTTGTTACTTTTTATTGTGGTATTGAGTCCCATCATGCGGCAAGTACCGCTCTGTGCTTTTGCTATTTTGCTCGTCTATACTGGATTTAAACTGGCTGCGCCTGCCGTATTCAAACAAGTTTATCATCAAGGAACGGAGCAATTAGTATTCTTTGTGGTTACGATGGTTTTGACTCTTTATACCAATTTATTAATTGGCTTACTGGGTGGTTTAGTCTTAGCAATGGTCACACACATGCTATTGGCGAACGTTTCCATACCGCAATTTTTTCGGATGGTGTACAAGTCGGGTTCTAATTTGGCTCAGCAACCAGATGGCAGTTATGATTTGAACATCAAAGGGATTGCGAACTTTCTAGGCATTTTAAATGCCAATAAATTAGTGGCGCAAATCCCTGCTGGGGCAAATGTTAATATTGATTTATCGGAAACCAGATTGGTCGGCATCACCTACATGGATTACCTAAAAAAAAAAAAAAAAACGCAAAAGGATACGGGTGG
>JBGCES010000842.1:0-2268 GCA_045106545.1 Saprospiraceae bacterium | reverse complement strand
CACCTACGAAGTTTCTAAATACAGGACCACGACCACTTTGACCGTAAATCACTGGCGCTAATTCATCCAAACCACCTAAATCAGTGATCTCAGTTTGAACGGTAGAAAGGTTAGCATTAACATTCCAACGTAAGTCAGTGCTATTAATTAAGGCTGCTCCTAATTCCAATTCTAAACCAGAACTTTGTACATCACCAGAGTTAAGTGCAATAGAAGTTGTTCCGAGTACTTCCGATACACTTTGGTTAATTAAAATATCTTCAATGTTTGAAGTATAATAATCTACTCCAATTCTAAAGCGATTTTGTAGGAAACCTAGATTAACACCATAGTTAGTCTCGGTATTGGTCTGCCAAGTTAGATTTGGATTAGCTACATCAGCAGGAATTAAAAATCCTGTACCGAATACAGTTGCAGTAGGATTTAAAAGACTTAACGAGTTGTAAGCACCCAAGAAAGCAGTTGTTCCTAAAGAACCGTAGCTAAATCTTACTTTAATATCACTCAAGAAATCTGAGTTATAAAAAGCTTCATTATGTACATTCCAACCTAAAGAAACGGCTGGGAAAGTTTGGAAACGATTGTTAGCACCAAAGCGAGAATCACCGTCTCTTCTTACAGATACAGATGCTAAATAACGATTGTCAAAAGCATAGTTAATCCGTCCAAAAACACTTCTTCTAGCAATTGTTTCGTCGCGTTCAGTAATAGCAATATCAGCTGGATCTAACAATGCAAAGTTTTCTGGCTGGCCAAATGGTACATTCGTAGCATCTAATGCAAGTCCATTGATGTAGAAGTTTTGGAACTCCACACCTGCTACTGCTGATATATCGTGATTACCCAGCACTTTCGCATAGCTCAAAGTTGTTTCACTTAATACAGAAGCTCTTTTTACATTAGTCTGATCTAATGAAGTTTGTGTAGAACGTGCTCTAGAGTCAAATTCTAATCCTCTCCAAAAATAATCTTCAGTATCTCTAAGATCACCACCTAAAACAGTTTTTAGATTTAAGCCTTCTAGGATAGTAAACTGTAAGTAAGAATTTACATTACCGAAATATGTCTTTTGGAAACGCTCTGTATTGTCCAATTTAGTCGCTGGTCCTGCATCACCAGAACCACCAATACCATTACCACTTCTTCCATAGTGCCAGTCTTGTGCGGTCATACCAGGTTCTAGGGTATAGATACTGCTATTCCAAGGAGCATTATCACCTCCACGGAAGCCTGCATCGAATCCAGCTAATCCCAATTCTTGTGCTTGTTGATCCAGTTGTTGAACAAAAGCAATCGATTGTGCGGTGTGGTAAATTGGATGAACACTATAAGCTCGTAAAAGATCGCGCATATCGTGACCAACGATCTCTCGGTCACCCAAGAATCCATTAATATTTAAACCAGCTTTGAATCTTTCTCCTAAGTTAGCATCGAGATTTAGACGTGCGTTGTAACGCTCGAATCCTTGGTTTTGTACAATACCTTTAGTATTTAAGTAACCAACAGAAGCAAAGTATTTTACATCATCTGTACCACCGCTAATGCTTAGGTCATGATTCATGCTATTACCATTTTGGAATAACCAATCTTCTACTGCTACTACATCAGGTGAATTTCTGTAAGCATTTACACGGTAATCCAATAATGCTGGATCTACTTCTGAAACATTAAAAGTACCATCAGCAATATTTGCGTCAATCGTATTCGCCCATTCGCCAGCAGTCTGATTAATGTTGTCTTGCACCGAGCGGTCAGAAGTGCTTACGTAAGCATTATAACTGATATTTGCTTTACCAGATTTTCCTTTTTTGGTAGTTACTAAGATAACCCCGTTTGCTCCCCGTGAACCATAAATAGCAGCTGAGGCAGCATCCTTTAATACTTCTAAACTTTCAATATCATTAGGATTTACTGTTGCTAAACTTCCAGAAATAGGATAACCATCTACTACGATAAGTGGATTGGAAGCACCTGAAATCGAAGAAGCTGCTCTAATTTGAATCTTTGGATCAGCACCAGGAGCACCATCTTGATTTTGAATCAAAACACCAGGTAATTTACCCGCTAAGGCATCATCTACCCGCGCTACCTGAAGTGCAGCAATATCTTCGCCTCCTACCTGAGCAATTGCACCTGTATTATGCGATTTTTTACGTGTACCATAACCTACGACAACTACTTCATCCAAAATTGATACATCGCTAGTCATTGATAAGTCAATAGTTGACTGACCATTTACTGGCACTTCGACAGTTTTGTAGCCTGTAT